>JACPOX010000230.1 GCA_016191305.1 Legionella longbeachae
ACATAGACGTCTCCGCGCGAATGACAAAAGTAAAAATAGTTAAAGTCGATATTATATTATTCGTATTGCAAATATAGGGGTTTTAATTTCATGAAAATTAAATTATTTCTTTTAATTCTCTGTACTTTGATACAAGGATGTTCAAAACTAGACGATTATTTATTGGGTAAAGACAATACCCCTAAACCCAAAGAACTTAAGGAAGTTCAAGATAAAGTTAAGGTTTCCAAAAACTGGACTGCTTCTATTGGTAAACCGCCTAAAAACAAAGAATATTTAAGACTTCAGCCAGCTATTCAGAATGGTATTATTTACACAGCAGATGCCAGTGGTTTAGTCCAGGCGGTTAAAAAGAACAATGGTGAAATAAAATGGTCTACACCACTGAATCATGGGCTTGTTAGTGGTCCAGCAGTAGCAAATGGCTATATTGTTGTTGGCACTAACAACTCTTCGTTAGTGGTATTAAATCAAACCGATGGTAAAAAATTGTGGCAAACCAAGATTTCTGGTGAAGTTTTATCACCACCAGCTATTTCAGGTAAGAAAGTCATAATAAAGACTATTGATGGAAGGGTTTATGCCTTTAACCTAGTGAATGGTAAGCAATTATGGATGATGGAACATGGATCTCCTAGTTTAGTTTTAAAAGCTAGTTCATCTCCTATAATATTGGGTAATCTAGTGCTGATTGGATTTTCAGATGGGAAATTGGATGCCTTGGATATAGAAACTGGTCGAGTTGTATGGCAACGAAGTATTGCTTATGCTTCAGGTTCCAGCGACGTAGAACGATTAGTCGATATCGATTCTGATCCAATTGTTGAAAATAATATTGTATATTTAGCTAGCTATCAAGGTTATATTGGCGCATTATCACTTGCTAATGGACAATTTCTCTGGAGAAAACCAGGATCTGTCTACAAAAATATGATATTAAGTGGTAATGCTTTATATTTGACTGATAGTCAAGATATTGTTTGGTCAATCAATAAAAATACTGGCCAAGTTAACTGGAAACAAACTGCATTAAAAGCAAGAGTATTGACAGAACCGGCTTTAGTTAAAAATGATTTGGTCGTAGGTGATAAAACGGGTTATCTACATTTTATAGACTCCCAAACTGGAGAAATTTTAGCCCACTCAAAAATTTCAGGGGGCATCAGTGTTTCTCCAAGCGTGATAGGAAAAAAATTGTATGTGTTAACAGACAATGGAATGCTTAATCAATTTTCTGTGAGTTAATAAATGATTCCTGTGATTGCGCTGGTAGGGCGCCCTAATGTCGGTAAGTCAACCTTATTTAATCGGTTGACCAAGACCCAAAATGCACTTGTTGCTGATTTTCCTGGTTTAACGCGTGACAGACAATATGGTCAAGCCCAATATGAAGGGAAAAACTATATTGTTGTTGATACTGGTGGCATTGGTGTTGATGATATCGCTGTCGATAATTTGATGTCTAAACAATCTGAAATAGCTCTAAATGAGGCTGATATAGTACTCTTTCTAGTCGATGGACGAGCTGGATTGACGGGTATTGATGAAAAAATTGCCCTTAATTTGCGTAAATTAAGTAAAAAAGTACATCTGGTTGTGAATAAGACTGAAGGTATTGATGATGATATGGCTTCTGCTGATTTTCAATCTTTAGGGATAGCAGATATTCATTCTATTTCATCATCGCACGGGAGTGGTATAGCGGATTTATTAGATAATATATTGTCAATATTCACCCCCCAACTTGATGAAGTCGAAAAAGATGATGTAATTAAAATCGCTTTTGCTGGCCGCCCAAATGTTGGGAAATCTACTTTAATTAATCGAATCTTAGGTGAGGAAAGAGTAGTTGTTTATGATATGCCGGGAACAACCCGAGATAGTATTTCAATTCCTTTTACTAGAGATGAAAAGAAATATATTTTAATTGATACAGCTGGTGTGCGAAGAAAATCTCGAGTGGATGAAAAAATTGAGAAATTTTCAGTGATTAAGACATTACAGGCAATCAAGGAATCTAATGTTTGTTTGCAACTTTTTGATGCAAATGAAGGAATTACTGATCAAGATATGAACTTATTAGGATTTATTATCGAATCCGGTAAGGCTTTAGTTATTGCCGTGAATAAATGGGACGGATTGGATGAAGAGCATAAGGAAAAAGTAAAAAGCGAATTGTCAAGAAGATTACATTTTGCAAATTTTGCAAAAATCAGGTTTATTTCAGCTTTGCATGGTAGTGGTGTTGGAAGTTTATTTAAAGATATCAATGAAGCTTATGCTTGTGCCATTCAATCTTTCTCAACCCCGCGATTAACTCGATTACTTCACTCCGCCATCTGTTAAGGTTATGAGCTGGGTCGAGCAGCAATAAGTCATTCAGATATATAGCCTAGTCCTAATAAAATGAATACAAGCAATGGAAGCGAAAAAGGAAAAAGGAAGGTTGCAGCATTAATGGTTCCTTAAAACAAGCTAACCGTGAGACATTGTAGCCTTTTTGAGTTGTTCAAAGTATTCCATATTTTTTTTATCAGGGACTCCGCCCGAACCACCCCACATTTTTACTCATGACAAAGTAACACAATTTCTCACTTTGTTTGCCGTTGTCGTTTGACACAGAGCAAGTCATTTTGTATATTTATTAGCTATAAGCCAATCATTTTCAGGATCATTTCCATGAAAAGTAAAAAAATCAATGAAATTAATAGTGAAGAAATAGCTGATTTCTTTGGTGACTTAAAACTTGAGTTCAATTCGATAGACAAAAAGAAATCAGAACAATTTATGGTAATGATTAAAGAAGGTTTTTTATATAACGAAATTTTAGAAAAATGTTTTTCCAATGACATTGATCAATTTGCACAATCTGCGGTTTATGCTTTTTCAAGAGGTAAAATAACGCGGGATCAAACTGGCTCAATCCTTGAGTTCAGAGAAATGAAGATGCTGAACACAAAAGAAGAGATAAAGGTTTTTAATCTTTTGAATGAAAATAATGAATTTACACCTGAATCTCATGAAATATTACATCATTTTGTAGCATCTGAAGAAAAAGATGTTTTTCTGAAATTGATAAAAAAAACACCAAAATCGGATTGTTGCTATTTTGAAATTACAGTTTCTGATCTTTATTTGGAAAACAATCCTGGGGTAGATGGCTTATTAACACTTGCGAACCAAATAAAAATTATCAAAAGAGATCCTCCTTCTATCATTAAAAGAGAGTATGCAAAAGAGTTTGATGAACAAAGTTCTCAGGAAAAAGGCGTCAGACTAATTCTATTGAGCATTAGTGGAAGAAATGCTTTGACCCAGGCAATTTATGGATCGCATGCCAAATTTATTTTCCCAAGACTGAAAAAATTTAGCATTGATGATATGGAACGTTCCATGAGAAGCCATGGCCGCTATCTGGCGTTATCTTACCCAGGAGTAGAAGGTGAAACTTCTTTTCATAAAATTAAGGCTAACCATTTATTTTTATCAATGCATGATGAAGCACATCGACGGTTGATTTCTACGGTTCCAAATACTGCTTTTGACGCTTTGCTGCGAGCTATTGATGTAATACGTCAAATCACCGGGATAAAATGGTCCAAAGAAATTTGGGACTCCGTTGATATGGAGACAGGATCATTTTTAAATGAAACTCAGAATTTTCGTAATCTTAATTCTCCTGAAGCTATTACACAATCCTTTCAAAGATTATTAGCTTCAAAAGTCTATACAGAGCAACGACGGGTTAAGTTATTTTCGGAAAATTTTTTAATTGAAACAACATGGCTGTTAATGATAGACCTTGTTATCAATAAAGAATCATGGCTTAAGTTATCTATTAATGCAGAGTATTTTACAGACGATTATAAAAAAATGATTTCTTTTGTTAAAGAGAACGAAGAATTAATTAAACATGAAGAATCTGCGATCAAACAGCTTGCGATAATCCTCACAAAATATTTTAATTTGTCTTCTTCAACAACTGAAGGATGCAAATTTAAAAAAATATCTCAATATATTCAATTGGTGAACAAAGATAATTCTTTAGTATTGCTAAAAAAATCCTCTCTGATCCCAAACCAGCTGACTGAGGTAATTCTAAGTGAATGTAGTAGCTTTGAAGTTTTTAAAAATGTTCCTGTAGAAAAAATTATTCTGCTAGAAAATATGAACGTATATGTTTTGATTATCAATGAGAAACTAAAAATAGAGGATTTTAATAAATTTTCTGTAGAAAAAATTTTACAGATGACGACGAATAATACGTATCAGATGATTCTAAATGATAGACTGACTACTGAAGATTTTATTAGTCTTTCAAATGAAAAAATTCAGCAGATTGAAATTCATAACGTCTATCTTTTGCTATGTTCTGGAAAACTAAAACTGGAGGAATTCAAAGATCTTTCTGAAGAAAAAATGAAACAGTTAGAAGTTTCCGAAGTGTTTAATTTATTTGATGTTGGAAAACTAAATATTAAAGATTTTCAAGACCCTTCGTTTAATAACAAAGTTATTGATCGGCTTAAAGACATAAATATTTACAAATTAGTTGTAAAAGGGAAATTATCGATAAGCGATCTTCTCCAGGCAGGAGAAAATAAAAATTTACTGCAGCCTAGGTTTTTTAACAGCCACAATAGCAGTGATGATGGGACACCCACTCAAAATAAACCGAATGAATTTAACTGAGTAAATTTGAACTGGAACTAATTCGAGAGCGCACACAAGCAGGGTTGAAATCTACTCTGGCTCTTGGTCGAAAAAAACCTAGACCTAAAGGAATGTCAAAAGAAGCTATGAAGCTCTATTACTGAAGTCCTATATAAAAATTTACCATCCCTGTAAAAATTGATGAACAGCTAGATATATCCACAACCACTTTGTATTATATTTACGAACTAGAAATGTTTGTGTAGGTCCATAAAACTTAGCCTTATTTTTTTTCGTTTCAATAATGATTTGATATTGCACTGAGTATGCCGATCTGTACATCAACAGGGCTTTATGGTATATTATCGATCGCATGCAAAATAAATATTAAGTTCGTGGAGATTATCATATGGCCTTTTACCTTTTCCCAGGCGTTATGTATGATCGTTATAGGGATGCTGAAACACAAAGCATTTCATATGAAAGTA
>JACPOX010000231.1:0-852 GCA_016191305.1 Legionella longbeachae
ACAAAAATTTTTGTAAATCAGTGTCGATTTCAATAGCAATTAAGTGATTAATACATCGCAGTAAGGGCTGGGTTAATGCACCTAAACCAGGTCCAATTTCCAATAGTTTATCTTCTGGTTGCGGATTAATAGCTCGCAAAATGTCATCAATAACATGTCGGTTTTGCAGAAAATTCTGACCAAAACGTTTACGTGGGTTATGTTTCATCTTAATTCAACCAAGAAAAAATAAAAATGGATTCAGTGCAATCAGGTCTTGTAATAGATTCAACTGTCGAATTTAGGATTATAACGTGCTTATGAAATGAATACTAATTTACACAGAAATTTATGTGGCATAAGTTTTACAGTGTGGTGTAAAATTCAACCATTACAAACAAAGCTGAGATCAGCATGGCTTATAGAAAAATGTTAAAGTCCAAAATTCATCGTGCTTGTGTTACAGAAGCTGATTTGGACTATGAAGGAAGTATTATGATTTCCCCAGAAAGAACTTATTGATGCTTAAAAATATAGAACAGCTGACATGAACTATAACTCTATGTTAATTCACCTAATAGAATTACGTCGACGAGGATTATACATCCTGCTTTGCTTTGCTACTTTATTTTTGATTTTCTTTTTCCTGGCTAATGATTTATTTCGAGTCTTGGTTAATCCATTGCTTGATACCCTTTCAGCTCAGGAAAATTTAATTGCTACTGAAATTACATCCCCGGTTTTTACTCCATTAAAGCTAGCCGCTAATGCGGCAATGCTCTTGAGCATGCCTTTTGCTTTATTTCAATTTTGGCGTTTTATTAGTCCTGGTCTTTATAAAAATGAACAAAATCTGCTGCGTATTGTTCTGAT
>JACPOX010000231.1:880-9615 GCA_016191305.1 Legionella longbeachae
TTTCATTTTTTTGCCCATGCCGTACCTAAAGAAGTACGTTTTATGCCTGATATAACCTATGCTTTGGATTTTATTACCCGAATGCTAATGCTCTTTGGCTTTTGCTTTCAAGTTCCCTTATTCTGTTTTGTTCTCGTTCGTTTAAAAATAATCCGTGTAAAAACACTTAAAGAAATCAGACCCTATGTCATTGTTGGAGCATTTATTATTGGCATGTTACTCACCCCGCCAGATGTTTTTTCTCAAATGATGCTGGCTGTACCCTTATGTTTGCTTTATGAAATGGGGATTATTTTAGCAATCTCTGCCGGAAGTTAAAATTCAAGCTAAATTTATTTTTACCGATATATTATCCAAAATGCACAAAAGAGGCTCCCATGGATAAAATAGCACAATTTAATATCGGAGATTTAGTAATACACAAACAATGTCGCTATAGAGCGATCGTAGTCGATGTAGATCCCTTGTTCCAAGCATCAGGACGATACAATCCTCAAGCTCCAAAACGCGAATTTGCCACGCGAAATCCATGGTATCGATTATTAGTAGATGACAGCAGTCAAATAACTTATGTTGAGGAATGCATGCTAATTGCTGACGCCAGTCAATTACCTATTAATAATCCACATATTAATGTGTATTTAAAAGAACAAGGAGGACAGTACAAAAATGCACATGCAAAACATTAGTAAGATTATTTGTAGTCACAAGCTAAGTATTTCTTAAAATTAAGACTAATAAAGCGATAAAGCCAATTAAAGCAACGGCTAAAATTCCCATCGTATAAAAACTTTTATTTAAATTCTCTTTACTAAATTGACCAGGATTTCCTTTAATCGTACGGTACAAAATGAAAATAATCATTCCTGCACCTATAAGCGCTAAAATTTGATAAAAAGTTTCCATAAAATTTTCCTAAGGGATCTCACAATGAATAATTTACCAAATTAGTTCCCAGATTGCATTATGTCCAGAGAAAAAATCCATGGGAATCAAGGATGGTTTAAATTTCTTAAAATAGTTTGATCGGCTACATTAAAGCCCTATTATTCAGGAGTAATTTCTACATTACGAACAATCAAAGCAGCAAGTCGAGGATCCTGTGGACCTAAAGGAGAAGCAATTGCACTCGTCGTTATGCTAAGTTTTGTTAGGGCGCTCGGCGATATATCCAAAAGATTATCATAAATTTGAATACCAGATCTTTTACTCAGTACAAATTTATGTTTTCTATTTTGCTCGGAGAGGTAGAGGGTTAATTCTTGTTCTCCACGAGTTTCATATTCAAAGTGCAACCGTGTTTTTTTGGCTTTTGAAGTTATATTAGACGGTTTAAGGTCAAATGTGAGCGAATCTTTAACCCAATACCACCAGTTCACTCCATCTGTTTCTTGAGCATAAGTAGGATTAACTGTAGCCATTCTTATATTGCCTAAATAAGAAGAGGATTCTTTTTGAATATACTCTAACATAGCTTCGATAAATCCATATCCGTATCTAGGTATATTATAATCAACCATTTCTAAAATGATAAGATCACTATCAAGAGCATCCTTTAAAAGAGCCTTTTGTATTTTATCAATGGAATTTAATCGAGTGTCATTGATTATTCTTGCAGGGTTAGCTACTCGCTCAATTCGTGTTTTAAAATAACTTGATAAAGTCAATTCGGAGTATACTTTTGTTACCTCTAATGAATGAACAATTTGATCCATGAAACTGTCACCAACAAGAAGAATTTTGGGCTTATAATTTCCATTCAACGATGCTCTTGGAGATGGGTAAGGAGTAGGTTTGTCTAACTTTCCTGTCGTTATAATGTTAAGAAGCAATAAACCATCAATATCAACCCCATACGGTTTTTTATAGAGAGCCTCACCGCAGTCTAACTTTGGTAAATAAGACAGTTTCTTTTGTGCATCTAGTAAAAGAGACTTTGCAACCATACAACCCGCATAGTAATTCCAATGCACTCCTGAATAGGGATGCGTTTCAATTAAAGAGTCTTTATTAAACTGGCGTAATAGTGGTCCAGAGTCAATTATATTAACACCGTAAAGCTGCAATTCCTGACCCAAACTTGCTGTTTTTGCAAAAAGATCATCTTGGGGATAAATAAGAAACTTTTTCCCCAAACCATCAAGATAAACATAAGGCTTGCTAGTACTAATAACTATTTCCAGTCGCTTACCCTTTTCATCTAACATTGTCTGAAGTTGTTTAATCTTTTTTGCAAAGATAATGTAATTTTGGGTTAATTTTTCACGATTAATAAATTCATCATTCAAATTATCAATGGACATTTTGCTATAGAGCCCGTGTTCTCTTGTGGAGTACAAATTAATTCGAGGCGCTTCAGAAAATAATCGAAAGGTTAATTCATTAAATAACTTAATTAAGTAAGTCTTAAAGCCAACTTCATTTTCAAAAGTTTCTTCCCAATATAGTTGTAGTTTCTTATTAAACCAAGTCCATTTTTCTGCTTTATTCAAACTTGATTTAGGAGCGACATAACCATAAAGCTGTTGTTCAGGAAAGACCTTGTAAAAATATTGCACCGAAGGAAAAATTAATAATAAGACGAAGATGACTGAAAATAACAAACCAAAAAAATGTAATTTTTTCATAATTATAATCAAAATCTAAAATAGAGAAAGGGAGTATGGCCTGCACTTAACATTGTCATAATCGACAGTAAAAGTAAAAAAACTGTAGAAAAAAATAATATTGAGAGTTGAGTGGCTCGGTATTCAATGACCGTTTCACGCAAAATATATGCATACCATTTAGGCCATCCCATTTTGCCTGGGAGATTAGAAAATACAATACCAGCTCCCAAAAGAAGTAAAAATAAATCTCTATTCCCGACAAGTAAACCCCAAGGGTGAGCCTGAAACTCAGGCTGATTAAAATGCAACATACAGTTTATAAAATCCCAGGCATAAGAAATACTTGGAGATCTGAAGAGAACCCAACCGAATAAGACAATCAACATTGTCCCGGAAAAGCGCACAAAGGAAGGAAGAGAATCTTTTAGCTTTGGAAATAGTTCAGCTACATATTTTTCCATACAAAGAAAAAATCCGTAATATGCACCCCATGCAAGGAATGTCCAATTGGCGCCATGCCAAAAGCCAGAAATTAAAAAAACTACCCACAGATTTATAAATGCCCTTGATTTAGATGTTCGATTTCCACCCAAAGGTATATACAAATATAAGCGCATCCAACTTGATAAACTAATATGCCAGCGGCGCCAAAACTCTGTAATACTTTTAGCAATATAAGGGCGATCAAAGTTCTCAGGGAATTTAAACCCCATCATATAACCAAGACCAATCGCCATATCGGAATATCCTGAAAAATCAAAATATATTTGTAACATATATGAAAATGCCCCAACCCATGCACTGGTGGAATATAACTCTTGGACAGGCAAAGAGAAAACTTTATCAGCAACAATACCGAGTTGATCAGCGACAAGTACTTTTTTTGCAAAGCCAACACAAAAGCGAAAACATCCCGTTAAAAAAAGCGAGCCAGTATAGCTTCTTTTTTGAATTTGTGACCCTATATCATGATATCTAATAATCGGACCTGCAATTAGCTGGGGAAATAAGAAAATATATAAAGCACAATCAAAAAAATTTCTTGGAGGAGTTGCCCTACCTTTATAACTATCCACTAAATAGCTTATTTTGTGAAATGTAATAAAAGAAATTCCTAATAACAAAGGTCCGGCTGCTTGTGGTACTTCTCCATTGTAAAGCTTAAGAGGAAGTAATATTTCGTTGACAATAAAACCGGTGTATTTAAAAGATAACAATGTTATTACATTTGCCGTTATACCTAAGAATAACAATAATTTTTTTCGACTTGGAGAAAAGGAGGAAGTTTCTGATATTGCCTTTGATATAAGGTAGTCAAAGAAAATGAAAACCAATAAAAAGAAAACATATATAGGTTCCCCCCATGAGAAAAATAAAATACTTCCCAGAAGAGCGATTAAATTTCGTCCTTGTCCTCGGGATGGGGTTAAGTAATAGGTACAAAGGAATATGGGTAAGAATAAAAATAAAAAAATTGGGGTAGTAAACAGCATAACAATCCTTGGTTAATCTGTCTCCAGGCTAACAATCTTCAGTTCATTTGTGCTACAACATTCATCCAATAGAGGATGCCTTTATCTATGTTTCCTCTAAAAAAAACGACTATAAAGCAAGTAGACTTATTTTACAAGCTACCTGCATTCACTGTGAGGTGTCTACGATATCGGGAATGAAAGCTATCTTTTAATCCATTAGGATCTTCATCAAACCATCTTGGCGATGAAATCCTCATGGTGTTCGGATGATACTCGTTTTCAATATACCACCCTTATTTTTACTCATTCAGCCCATCGAATTACCATCCGGTATTTTTCTGGAACTATAAGTTAATATGCAAACCTATTTATTGTGAGATTTTGATGCCTATAAATTAGTTTTCAAATAAGAATCGAACACTTGCTGAACGTCTTGATGTTGCATGGACTCTTTATAGATACCAGAATCTTGAAATGAAGATAAAAAATGGTGTCTTAAAAAGCATTAATACACATAGCGGGCCCTATCAACCGTCCCTATATTCAATTGCACTTTTTTTAAGATACTTAAAGCAGACTGAATACCTCCAAATAAAAGTCGAACTTGGAAAACGCTTTCAAATAGAAATTAAAGATTTACTTATTGAACTACAAAATTCTGAGGAGCCAAATATCCAATCTTTAATACAACAGCTTGAAAAGAAATTTGCTGAATTTCTTAAAGAGCATAAAAGTCGATGACAGACAGAAAAGTAGATTAAATAAAATATGAGGGGTGAAAGATCGTTAGCAACATGAAGGCAATTCTTTCGATCCTTAATAGAATTGCACATGAAACATACAAGATAATGGTGAGATTTCTTATTTTGCTTCAAAACTAAAAGCATCTGAAAATAAATGAGCCGATGAAACACCACGCTGAACTAACTCATCTCGCGTAGTATACACCATATCAAAAGGGCCGCTAATCACAATTTGCCATTCGCTAATATCGTGCAGATGTCTGGACAGCACAAAAGAAATTAGTGGTTCAGTATTTTCTTCAGAGACTGAAGAAAAATAATTAAAACGACTTACGTGAGCTTGCCAACTGCTCACCTTTTCATCCATATATAAGTCATTTTGTAAGCGTGCTCCCCAAAATAACTCAAAAGCTCGGGTATCGGAAGTTGATAATAACTGTTCTATCATCGCTTTTACAGGTGCAAAACCAGTTCCTCCTGCAATAAATATTATGGGTCGTTGAGGATCTAGATGTTCTATAGAGCATGTACCAAAAGGCAAACGTATATTCACTGAACCATATTTTTTGATATGCGTAAATAATCGCTGATTATAAGGATTTTCATTACTATGGCGGATATGTAGCTCATATTTATGTGATCCTAAAGGTGCATTTGCTATCGAGTAACTAAATGCATCGTCATCAAACAGAATTTGCAAATATTGTCCAGCTTGATAAGCTAGATATTTTTCCGGTGTTAAAATCAAGCGCATAATGCTATCTGTTAAAGGCGAGATGTCTTCAACATGAGCTTTAACCATTTTTCCGTTCATTCACTTAACCCCAAAGCAGACCAATAGCCATTAACTTTTTTCAAAATGTCTTCATCCATAACTATAGGGACACCCCATTCTCTTTGTGTTTCACTAGGCCATTTACTTGTTGCATCCATTCCCATTTTTGAACCCAATCCAGAAACAGGTGATGCAAAATCAAGATAATCTATAGGTGTGTTTTCAATCATCACGGTATCACGTGCAGGATCCATGCGTGTAGTCATTGCCCAAATAACATCCTGCCAATTGCGCGCATCAATATCATCATCACAAACGATTACGAATTTGGTATACATAAATTGTCGTAAAAATGACCACACAGCCATCATAATGCGTTTCGCATGGCCAGGATATTGTTTCTTCATTGTGACCACAGCCAACCGATAAGAACAACCCTCTGGAGGCAAATAGAAATCAACAATTTCAGGAAATTGTTTTTGCAATAGAGGAATAAACACTTCATTTAAAGCAACACCTAAAATAGCTGGCTCATCAGGTGGTCGTCCCGTATAAGTACTGTGGTAAATAGGTTTATCACGATGGCTCATACGTTCTACTGTAAATATAGGGAATGATTGTACTTCGTTATAATACCCCGTGTGATCACCATAAGGTCCTTCCGGTGCCTCAACTCCTGGCTCCAGATAACCCTCTAAAATAATTTCTGCACTGGCGGGCACATGGAGCTCATTACCAATACATCGTGTTAAGCGAGTACGTTGTCCTCGCAATAAACCAGCAAAAGCATATTCAGATAAAGTATCAGGGACTGGTGTCACTGCCGCTAATATGGTAGCAGGATCGGCACCTAAAGTAACCGCAATTGGAAAACGCTCTCCAGGATATGCTTGCTGCCATGCTAGATAATCCAAAGCGCCTCCTCTATGCGATAACCAGCGCATAATCAATTGATTTTTATTTAACAATTGTTGCCGGTATATTCCCATATTTTCACGCGTTTGATGAGGTCCTTTGGTGGTTACAAGCCCCCAAGTAATCAACGGAGCAGCATCCCCAGGCCAACAAGTCTGTATGGGTAAAGAAGTAAGATCCACCTCTTCTTTTTCCCAGACATGGGTCTGACATTCTGCGCCACTGACATATTTAGGTGCCATATTAAATGCCTGTTTTAATAAGGGTAGTTTATTAAATGCATCTTTAAATCCTTTAGGGGGATCAGGTTCTTTTAAAGCGGCCAATAATTTACCTACTTCTCTTAAAGCGCTAATGTTGTCTTCACCCATCCCCATAGCTACACGCTCGACAGTACCGAATAAGTTGGTTAAAACAGGCATTTGCGTTGAATTATGAGTAAACAGTAGGGCGGGCCCTCCAGAACGGAGTACTCTATCGCTGACTGCTGTCATTTCGAGATAGGGAGATACAGGATATGTGATGCGTTTTAATAAATTACGTGATTCCAATTGTGCAATAAAATCTCTTAGATCAGAGTATTTCATTAAAAAACTCCCTAGTATAGCCTGGGTGAGAGTTACTGCCATTAAAGAAATATGGCTTTAAATGTAGGTTGGGCCCCTGGCCTAACATGAACACAGGACTAACATATAGACCTTTGTTGGACCAGGGGCCCAAGCTACAAAACTTCGTGCATGATGCGAGTCCATCTAGTAAATGGTAAACAACTTCTACTCTTGTCGTTTCATTGCATCAAAGAATTCAGCATTGGTTTTATGATTTTTCATGCGTTCAATTAAGAACTCAATCGCATCACACTCATCCATAGATTGCAGGATTTTGCGTAATATCCAAGTACGTTGTAAATCTTCTGGACTTAGCAAGAGATCTTCCCGACGTGTACCTGAACGATTAATATTAATAGCAGGGAAAACACGGCGTTCTGAAATATTTCGACTCAAGTGGATTTCCATGTTACCGGTTCCCTTGAATTCTTCATAAATCACTTCATCCATCTTAGAACCCGTATCAACCAGAGCTGTAGCAATAATAGTCAAGCTCCCGCCTTCCTCTATATTACGTGCTGCACCATACAAACGTTTGGGTCTTTGCAGCGCATTCGCATCAACACCACCAGTAAGTACTTTACCAGATGAGGGAATCACGGTGTTGTAGGCTCGAGCCAGACGAGTAATCGAGTCAAGCAAAATCACTACATCACGTTTATGCTCAACTAGACGCTTGGCCTTCTCAATCACCATTTCAGCAACTTGGACATGGCGGTTAGCAGGTTCATCAAAAGTACTTGCAACCACTTCACCTTTCACGGAACGCTGCATTTCAGTCACTTCTTCGGGGCGTTCATCAATCAGTAAAACAATGAGGTAGCACTCAGGATAATTTTTTTCTATAGAGCGAGCAATGTTTTGCAACATTAAGGTCTTACCCGCTTTCGGTGGGGAAACAATCAAACCACGTTGGCCTCGACCAAAAGGAGCGCATAAGTCAACAACTCGTGCAGTCAAATCTTCGGTACTGCCATTACCTTGCTCCATAACCAAACGTTCTGCAGCAAATAAAGGGGTGAGGTTTTCGAATAATATTTTTCTCTTGGCGCTATCTGGTGAATCATAATTGATTTCATCAACCTTCAGTAAAGCGAAATAACGCTCACTGTCTTTGGGTGGACGAATTTTACCTGAAATAGTATCACCAGAACGCAGACCAAAACGTCTGATTTGACTGGGTGACACATAAATGTCATCAGGGCCTGCCAAATATGAGCCATCGGAAGAACGCAAGAAACCAAAACCATCTGCCAGGACTTCTAAAACACCATCACCATGAATGTCTTCACCCTTCAAGGCGTGGGCTTTAAGAATGGCAAAAATAATTTCTTGTTTGCGCATACGGGAAGGATTCTCGACACCTATCTCTTGTGCGATATTAAAGAGATCGGCAATAGGCAATTGCTTAAGTTCACTAAGATTCATACTTCTCACTTGATTGGTTGTGTTAACGATTTGAGTATCCGGGAAAATATTTATTAAGAATAGCAGCTAAGGATTCTGCTGCCTATGTGATATATTTTACAGTATACCACATATTGCAGACAGACTATCACAGCTTTACTATAAGATACAATATTTATTACAGAAAAAATAAAAATTAAATA
>JACPOX010000232.1 GCA_016191305.1 Legionella longbeachae
TGACTATCAAAATGCAACTTACCGTCTTTAACTTTTAAAGTGACATGTCCACCATGCATTAATTTACCAAAAAGAAGTTCATCAGCTAAAGGTTTCTTCACATTTTCTTGGATCAACCTAGCCATTGGACGAGCACCCATCACTTTGTCATAACCATGCTCTATAAGCCATTCACGAGCCATTTTATCTACATTAAAGCTAACCCCTTTATGACTTAATTGCTCATCTAATTCCATGATGAATTTATCAACTACCAAACCAATAGTTAATGCATCCAATGGAGCGAAATTAATAATAGCATCAAGTCGGTTTCTAAACTCAGGACTAAATTGTTTTTTTATCACTTCAAGACCATCGTTGCTGTTATCTTGCAGCGAAAAACCAATAGAATTACGTACTATCTCACCCGCCCCAGCATTGGAAGTCATTACCAAAACGATGTGTCTAAAGTCAGCCTGACGACCGTTAGTATCCGTTAATATACCATGATCCATAATTTGCAAGAGTAAATTAAACACATCAGGATGGGCTTTTTCTATTTCATCAAGCAGTAAGACGGCATGAGGATTTTTGGTAACAGCCTCTGTGAGTAAACCACCCTGATCGTAACCTACATATCCGGGAGGTGCGCCAATCAATCGAGAAACTGTATGTTTTTCCATGTATTCAGACATATCAAAACGCAACAACTCTATTCCCAAAACATTAGCCAATTGTCTAGTTACTTCCGTCTTTCCAACACCAGTAGGTCCAGCAAACAAAAAACAACCTACTGGTTTATGCGGGTCTCTTAGACCGGATCGACCTAATTTAATTGCAGAAGATAATGCAATGATCGCTTGATCTTGTCCGTAGACTAATAGTTTCAAATCCCGTTCTAGATTACGCAAAGTATCTTTATCACGTGCGGAAACTTTCTTAATTGGTATACGTGCAATTTTTGCAACTACACTTTCAATTTCATTGACACTAATTATTTTTTTGCGCTTACTTGCAGTTAATAAATTTTGATATGCGCCTGCTTCATCAACGACATCGATCGCTTTATCGGGTAAAAATCGATCATTAATATACTTGGCAGCTAATTCAGCGGCAGCTTTCAAAGCAGGTATGGTGAATTTGACTCCATGATGCTCTTCCAATCGACCTCTTAAGCCTTTTAATATCTCAAAAGTTTCATCTACAGTAGGCTCAGGGATATCAATTTTTTGAAAACGTCTTGCCAAGGCTCTATCTTTTTCAAAAATACCACGATATTCCTGATAAGTGGTGGAACCTATGCATTTTAATTCTCCATTTGCCAATAAGGGCTTAATTAAATTAGAGGCATCCATAACACCACCTGATGCTGCACCCGCTCCAATAATGGTATGAATTTCATCAATGAACAGAACCGCGCCTTCTTGTTGTCCCAATTGTTTTAATACCGCTTTTAAGCGTTTCTCAAAATCACCACGATATTTAGTTCCTGCAAGTAAGGCCCCTAAATCGAGCGAATAAACGACACAATCACGAATAGCTTCAGGAATTTCACCATCAACAATACGTCGAGCCAATCCTTCAGCAATTGCGGTTTTACCCACACCAGCTTCTCCAACGAGTAATGGATTGTTTTTTCTACGTCGGCATAATACTTGAATAGTTCGCTGTATTTCTTCATGACGCCCAATTAGTGGATCAATTTTACCTTGTTTCGCGCGTCTATTGAGGTTAGTACAGTAATTTTCCAAAGGTGACTCATTACCTTCTGCTGAGCCCATGTCTTCTTCCATGGAATTCATATTTTCATGAAGATCATTATTTTGATATTTGGAAACACCATGAGAAATATAATTAATCACATCGAGACGTGTAATATTTTCCCGGCGTAAAAAATAAACAGCTTGGCTTTCTTGTTCGCTAAAAATTGCTGCTAGAACATTTGCCCCAGTGACTTCTGTTTTTCCTGCTGATTGTACATGAAAAACAGCACGTTGAAGGACTCGTTGAAATCCAAGTGTAGGCTGAGTTTCTCTATCTAACTCATCTTCCGGAATTCGGGGTGTCGTTTCGTCAATGAATTCAATCAAATCACGACGCAATGCTTCAATATTTGCATCACATGCTTGCAACACACTACCAGCTGCTGGGTTATCAAGCAATGACAACAGCAAATGCTCAACCGTCATAAATTCATGACGCTTCTCCTTTGCTTCCTTGAAAGCTAAGTTCAAGGTGAATTCAAGTTCTTTATTTAACATTGTCGTTGCTCCTCTTCAGCCCAGCAATTACTCGGGTTCCATGCTAGACAGCAATGGGTGCTGATGCATCCTGGCGTAATCATTTACCAGTGCTACTTTTGTTTCCGCTATATCTCGCGTAAATACTCCACATACACCTTTTCCTTGGATATGAACCTGTAACATCACCCCAATGGCAATTTCCTCATTAAGATGAAAAAAATGTTTCAAAACATCAACTACAAAATCCATTGGGGTGTAATCATCATTGAGCAACACAACTTTATATTTTCTTGGCACTTTGATTTCTGTGCTCATTTCTGGCTCAACAACCTTATGCCTTACAATTTCCTCTAGATTCTGTCCACTCATAAATTACAACCTCTATATTATTTTTATAGACTCCCTACACACTTTTGGCCAGTAAAATCAGCTAATTTTAATGAAAATATTAGTTAATGAAATAATCAAAAACATATTGGTTAGATAGCTTTCATTAAATAAAATATAAGTTGTCAGAAAAGTGGCTTTCAAAAATGCATTTTGAGCCATGGACACAACCTAACAAAATCCTTAACTTAATGGCAGTATTCCACAACCCAATTTTACTTTACATATGCTTAATTATCTCATCAGCAAAGCCAGAACTACTTACTAAAGTAGCGCCATCCATACCGCGCTCAAAATCATAGGTCACTGTTTTAGCTTCTATTGCACCTTCCATACCTTTAATAATTAAATCAGCAGACTCATTCCATCCCATATGTCGTAACATCATTTCAGCAGAAAGGATAATTGAACCAGGGTTTACTTTGTTTTTACCAGCATACTTTGGAGCTGTTCCATGAGTTGCCTCGAATACAGCAACTTGATCGCTTATATTTGCTCCTGGGGCAATACCAATACCACCTACCTGAGCAGCTAATGCATCAGAAATATAATCACCATTCAAGTTCAGAGTTGCAATTACGCTGTAATCTTCTGGTCTTAAAAGAATTTGCTGTAAAAATGCATCGGCTATCA
>JACPOX010000233.1 GCA_016191305.1 Legionella longbeachae
AAATATGACTTTCTACAAATGCACTTAATTGAGACTTAGTAAGCAATCCCATTTTCACTCCTGCAACTTGACCATTTTTAAATAAGATCAGCGTAGGAATACTCATCACACCAAATTGCGCAGGAGCTTGTGGGTGGTCATCAATGTTAATTTTTGCGAAAGTCACTTGTTCACTATGATTTGCAGCAACCTCTTCCAATATAGGAGTCAATGCACGACATGGACCACACCATTCAGCCCAAAAATCAACTAATACAGGCTTATTGGCATTAATTACGTCTTGTTCAAAGCTTGCATCTGTTATTGTTTTAATAAGATCACTCATGTGTGTAAACCTCTGTTGTTTAAAATATGGTCGATAGATACTAAAAGTCTTTCTTAATTATAGATCACCGCCTACCGCTTGCAACACACTCAATGCCGTAATTGCAGCCGTTTCGGTACGTAAAATTCGTGGGCCCAAAGATAAAGGTTGAAACCCATACTCACCAGCACATTCAACTTCATTATCACTTAAACCTCCTTCGGGGCCAATAAGCAAAGCAATAACAGAATTGCCAATATCATAATCACGCCAGGTTTTTTCCCCAATAGGATGCAAAATAAATTTTAATTTAGCTTTAACCTCTCGCAGATAATGCTCCAAACTAACTGGCTGATACACTATTGGAACTGTATTTCGTCCTGACTGCTCACAAGCAGCGATAACAATAGCTCGCCATTGGTTCAGTTTTTTCGTTATGCGTTCTTTATCCAATTTAACAACACAACGCTCCGTAATTATTGGAGTAATACTAGCTACGCCTAATTCAACGGCCTTTTGCATTACCAACTCCATGCGTTCGCCTTTTGAAATAGCTTGCGCTAAATGGATAGTTAAAGGCGATTCGCAACTCTTGTCTTTTACCGAGCCCACAACAACACGAACCTGTTTTTTTTTCACAGTTTCTATAGTTGCGTTAAATTCTCGATTATCACCACAAAATAAAATAAGTTGCTCACCAACCTGCATACGTAAAACCACGCCAACATGCTGGCTAGCTTCGGGGGATAATTCTAATAACTGACCTGTATGATAGTTACCCGATTGATAAATACGTATTGTTCTCACGATCTTCCCAAATAATTATGACACATACTATAACAAAAATTACTTATTCCTGTCTCATGTGATAAAATTTTTTATTTCAGTAGGAAATCAAAAACCATGAATAAATCACGTATAGAATCTGACAGCATGGGTGAAATCCCAGTCCCTGAAGACAGATATTGGGGAGCACAAACCGAAAGATCCTTGCACCATTTTAATATAGGTAAAGACCTTATGCCTCGGGAAGTCACCCACGCCTTTGGTATCTTAAAAAAAGCAGCCGCACTTACTAACTTTGATTTGGGCAAACTGCCTAAAGATAAAGCAGATTTAATTATTCAAGCTGCTGATGAGGTTAGCAAAGGAAAGCTAGACGAACATTTTCCTCTACATGTATGGCAAACAGGTAGTGGCACGCAATCCAATATGAATGCAAATGAAGTGATCTCCAATCGTGCTATTGAATTAGCAGGGGGAATCATGGGTAGTAAATCACCAATTCACCCAAATGATCATGTGAATATGTCCCAATCCTCAAACGACACATTCCCAACCGCAATGCATATTGCCGCTGCTATTGCCTTCGATAATAAACTAATCCCTGCTGTAAAAAGCTTACGTGACGCTTTGGCGATTAAAATGGAAGCATTCAAAGACATTGTCAAAATAGGCCGAACTCACCTACAAGATGCAGTACCTATAACCTTAGGACAAGAATTTTCAGGTTATGTTGCTCAACTTGATGCCTGCATTCAAAGGCTTGAACAAGTATTACCCGAATTATATGAATTAGCTGCTGGTGGTACCGCTGTTGGGACAGGCTTAAACACTCATCCCCAGTTTGCAACTAAAGTAGCAGAACATATCGCCCAAATAACTCAACTGCCATTTGTCAGCGCCAATAATAAATTTATGGCCTTGGCCTCACACGAACCTTTAGTATATGCACATAGCGCCATGAAAACTTTGGCTTGCGCCTTAATGAAAATCGCCAATGACGTTCGCTGGCTCGCTTCAGGTCCTCGTTGTGGTATAGGCGAGTTAATCATCCCAGAGAATGAACCCGGTTCTTCTATTATGCCTGGGAAAGTAAATCCCACTCAATGCGAAGCCATGACTATGGTTTGCGCTCAGGTTCTGGGTAATGATGCTACTGTAGGAATTGCCGATAGCCAAGGTAATTTCGAATTAAATGTGTTTAAACCAGTAATTATCTTTAATGTACTTCACTCGCTCAATTTACTTAGCGACACCTGTCGTTCATTTCAAGAGTTCTGCGCTGAAGGAATAGAAGCCAATCATAAAGTAATTGATTATTACTTACATCATTCCTTAATGTTAGTTACGGCACTAAATCAACATATCGGCTATGATAAAGCAGCTAAGATTGCCAAAACAGCACATCAAGACAATTCTTCTTTACAAGAAGCAGCAGTCAAACTGGGTTATTTAACTGCGGAACGCTTTGCAGAATTAGTGAAACCGGAAGAAATGATAGCTCCAAAATAATTTGAATCCGACATAAAAGACATCGAATGTCTTTTATGTCGCTACAGCCCCTATAAAAATCCTTGTTTTTTCATCCACTCATCAGTAGCAAATTTAGACATATAGTTACGAATTGAATCAGGTAAAATCACAAGACATTTTTGTCCTTTGCTTAAGGATTTAGCTTCTTGAAGCGCAGCCCACATAGCTGCTCCAGAAGAACCCCCTACGAGTAATCCTTCTTCACGAATTAATCGACGCGCTATTTGAAAAGAATCTTTGTCGTTAATATCCCCTCTACTTCATAAGATTTAATATCAGTACCCCCTCCCAGGATTGAACCCTCAGGATCCACACCAACAATTTTGATCGCAGGATTGTATTCTTTAAGGCGTTTCGCAATACCAGAAATTGTACCTCCAGTCCCCACACCTGCAACTATCATATGTAAGTCTTTGCCAAAATCATCAATAATTTCTTGCGCAGTGCCCCGATAATGGGCATTAGGATTATTCGGATTACTATATTGATCGAGAATATATGAATTAGGAATTTCTGCACACAATTTTTTAGCTAAAGAAATATGACTTTCCGGAGCATCAGAAGCTGCTTCGGTTGGAGTTCGATAAATTGTTGCTCCCAAGCGCTCAAGTACAGACTGTTTCTCCTGACTCATTTTTTCTGGCATAGTAATAATAACTTTATAACCTAATACTGCACCAGCTAGCGCAATGCCTATACCTGTATTTCCGGAGGTGGGCTCAATAAGAGTATCACCCGGCTTAATGAAGCCATCTCGTTCTGCGTTAACTACCATTTCATAGCCAATACGATCTTTGACTGAACCACCTGGGTTGAAAAATTCACATTTGACAAAAAGCTCACAATCCAGATCCCGACCTAAGCGGTTAATTTTTACTACCGGAGTATGTCCTATAGTGGCAAGTATATTAGGATAAATCATGTATTAAATCCTTTATTCAATAGAAGATAAGCCAATTATAAGATCTTTTAGTTCAAGTAACTACTTGCTCTATATAAAAATAGGGATTTGGATTATATTTAACCACGAAATGATTTGTATTAAAGCATAATTAGCTAAAAAAGGACGAATTAAAAATTCTTCTGGGTTTTAGGTGGCGATTTTATAATTTATAATTTATATTTATTTTGATACCAACATGAGCAGGGAGCTAAATATGTTACAGGGTAAATTAAAGTTATGTTTTGGGATAGGTTTATTGTCTTTAGGATTAACGGCATGTATGGATATGCAAAACACCGAATCCAGAGATCCCCAATATCAATCTTATGAGAAAACGAACACGCAAAATCAACAAATGACTCATAAAACTAAACCACAACAAAAGACTTATGCTTCCAAAGATCCTACTCAAAAAGCAACACCAGGGCCTACTCGGAAAGCAGCACCACAAATTCCTGTAATTCAATAAGCTGCGTTACATTTCTATCTTGAGTCCTAAATATTAGGTCCCTCTAAAAATTTTCGGTGAAAATTATTGGAGGGATTTTTGCAATTTGTTTAATTTTTCTTTAAAAATTCAAAGGTAAGTGTTCACCTAAGGGCGTCAAACGCTTCTTAAGAAGTAGTTGTATCTATTTAAATCATTCGGCGTTTTAGCCTTATCACTGTCTTGATGTAATGAAAGCAGGTTGATTTTCCAGTTGCTCAAATATTTTATCTGCTTCAATTTGGCGGGTACAAATCCAGCTCGCTATGGAACTGACTAATAACTCAATAACCTGCCTTTCTTGTCCTGCTGGGAAACTCGCAATTACGGGAGTTCTTTCTGAGTGCTCTAAATTAGATAAAGAGAAAGTGCTGGAAGATTGAACTGGTAAAAAAGTAATATACAATTCTTTCAATTTTTCGTAATTTAATTCACCATCACCCACCATGCTTAAGAAGGTTTTACGTTCTCAGTTCCATTCCTTGCTCTTTAAAAGATAAGGTAATAGAGATTCCCAGAGCTTGAGCCAAAGCACTTAAAGCACTAGGAGCCAACTTGATTTTCGGATCACGTAAATAGTCCTTTTTAGTATCTTTTGTTAATCCTGCAAAAACTTCACGATACTTCAATGGCTCTACATATAGCTCATCAATAGTCAATTGACGTAGGACGTAAGCCATACACTCTACTAACTCTGACTTACGAGAACTATTAAGTAGTGTTTTCATACGTTCTGAGAGAGTCACATAAGGTTGGTTATTTACATATTTTGGAAAGTATTGATAAAAGCGCTCTAAAATTTTTTTCAAAACAGCATCATTGCCACGTTGCTTATCCAGTAAAGAATCTATCAATGCTACAGCTGCGGCATGAAATTGTTCTTTGCCGATATTAATGAAACTGTATTCATCTTGCTGCTTAGGTACTTGATGAGCCCGATTATTAAAAAAACTACCAGCAAGTTCCATAATGCTCTCCAACCTATCTATAATTCCATTCTAATAAATCAAAGTTAAGGAAATATTAACTAATATCCATTATGCGATTTAAGTTTCCAATAACCTTCTTTTTTGAAATAAATTATATTAAAAAAATAATCCGTGTATCATAATTATATACTTCGCATACAAAATTTACCCAAATACTTATAAAACACATCTTATACTATTTATAACGTATTTGTATATTTTATATATTTAATTTTTATACAAACAAGCTGTGTTTCCTGGAATATAGTTCGTTATGGAGAAATGGCATACCATATCATTATCTTTTATATTGATGAGGATTTACCTTTGAGCCACTCAATAACAAATTTTGCTTTTTTACTCTGTATAAGCTTTGCTCTGCTCATGTTTTTTATTTATCAAAAAAAGCACTTATACATCAAACGCTGGCAAAAATCGTTAAATTTACATGAGCATGCGCCCGTGTTCCACCAAATTTATCAGGATGCCAATGGTTTTATTCTCTCCCAACAAGCCAGACAAAAACACAATGCGATGGAATATACTTATGGAGAAATCAAATTTCTATCGTTTATTGCTCTTTTGTCATTAACAAAACCCAATGAAAACACCGTATTTTATGATTTAGGTTCAGGTATAGGCAAAGCAGTATTAGCCTGCAGTATGGTTTTTCCAGTACGTAAAAGTGTTGGAGTAGAATTGTTTCCAGAATTATATTTCGATGCTTGTAGCCATTTGGAACAGTTAGCAAATATAGAAAATTATTCTGCGCAAGCAAAAAATATTCAGTTTATTTTAGGTGATTTTCTTGAAGTAAATTTGAGCGACGCAACACTTATATTTATAAATTCCACTGCTTTTTTTGGTCAAACTTGGGAAAAGCTATGTTCAAAACTTGATGAGTTATTGCATCTTAAAACCGTAATTACAACCAGTAAAGCCTTAGAGTGTACTCATTTCTCCCTACTCACACGCATTAAAGTTGAAATGAGTTGGGGCGTAGTTTTTGCTTATATTCATATTCGAAAAAACAATTTGAACTAACTCTCTTGAAAACATTGAATAATTTTTTTCCCAGTCTATACTTATAAAACAAGGGACAATTGTCAGCACCTAATATGTATTGGTAGCAGACTTTGAAACACGCGACAACAAGAGGTGGGTATGATCAAATCGGAACTCATTGAACACATCGCTGCTCGAATGACGCATCTTACTGAAAAACAAGTAGCTGATGGTATTAATAAAATATTAGAATTAATGAGTGAATCACTCATTAAAAATCAAAGAATAGAAATACGTGGATTTGGTAGTTTTTCCCTCCATTATCGACCACCACGAAACGCTCATAATCCAAAAACCGGGGAAAAAGTTGTGACTAAAGCCAAATATAGTCCTCACTTTAAACCAGGCAAAGAATTACGCGAGCGTGTTGATGCGTCAAGTAGCCATTATGAGCTGCCTGAGGAATAAAAAAGGTATCCATTCACGCACGCCGTCAACTTAGGAAAAAGCAGCCTGGATGGAGCGCTGCGCGAGTAATCCAGGAACCCCCGAAGCGGTACATTAGACCTCTTGCATAACCTGCGGATTTTGCTTTAGGGCAAGGCGCAAGCATTTCGAGGAGCGGAGTTTACATAAAGTAAATGAGCACCGCAGAAACGCTTGCAACGCAGCAATAAAGCAAAAGACGCAGGTTATGCAAGAGGTCTATTATGGTTTAATGCGTCATGCTGCGCATGGATTTCGTGGATTACGCGCACAGCGCTCCATCCTTTGATATAGTTATTCACTTTGAATTTACGCCCTTATCCGTTCAGGGGACATGTCTGAATCTTAGTACATGAAGCTTGCTGTGTTTTTATTTTGAATCAAGTACGAGGCAAAGTAACTCCAGTTTGCCCTTGATATTTACCGCCACGATCACGATAAGAAACGGCACAAACTTCAGTGGCCTCCAAAAACAGCATCTGCGCCACCCCTTCATGTGCATAAATTTTAGCAGGCAATGTGGTAGTGTTTGAAAACTCCAGCGTCACATGACCTTCCCATTCTGGCTCTAATGGAGTTACATTAACTATAATACCGCAACGAGCATAAGTAGATTTACCAAGACATATTGTTAAGACATTACGTGGAATACGAAAATATTCTACTGTCCTGGCTAAAGCAAAAGAATTAGGTGGTATAATGCATACATCAGACTGCACATCGATAAAACTATTCTCATCAAATGCCTTAGGATCCACAATAGCCGAATTTATATTGGTAAAAATCTTAAATTCATTGGAGCATCGAACATCGTATCCATAACTTGAGACACCATAAGAAATAATCCGCCCTCTTTCATTTTCACGTACTTGGCCTGATTGAAAAGGAGATATCATCCCATGCTCAAGCGCCATTTTCTCTATCCATCTATCTGATTTAATCGACACAGCAAACCTCATAACTTCATTAAAAAGAGAGTTCTATCATAAAAAAAGAATAAACGAAAGCTACTCTAAGCAATCTATGCCGGATTAGAAATACAATAATTAAGAGCTATTTTTTCTTTGCCACTATATTGGATAAAAGATCTCCTAGTTCCATAGGTATAGGAAAAACAATGGTTGAATTATTTGTACCTGCTATTCCAGCTAAAGTCTGTAAATAACGTAACTGCATAGCCTGTGGTTGCTGCGCTAAAACTTGAGAAGCTTGTAGTAATTTTGTTGAAGCTTGTAACTCACCCTCTGCATGGATTATTTTGGCACGTCGTTCACGTTCTGCCTCCGCTTGTCTTGCGATGGCTCGGATCATACTCTCATCCAAATCCACTCGCTTTATTTCAACATTCGATACCTTAATACCCCAATTATCAGTTTGTGAATCTAGTATTTTTTGTACATCACTATTTAGTCGCTCACGCTCTGAAAGCATTTCATCTAATTCATGTTGACCTAACACTGAGCGAAGGGTAGTTTGTGCTAACTGACTTGTGGCTTCATAATAATTTTCTACCTGAATAATCGCGTTTTCTGGTGTCACAACACGAAAATACAACACTGCATTTACTCTTACAGAAACGTTATCTTTGGATATCACATCCTGACTAGGTACATCCATGACGATGGTTCTCAAATCAACACGCACTACTTGCTGTATTACAGGAATAATAAGAACTAAACCTGGACCTTTTACTCGCCAGAAACGTCCTAGCATGAATACAACACCGCGTTCGTATTCCCTGAATACTTTAACCGCAGATGCTAATAACAAAATAATCATTACCAAAACTACAATTAAAAAAGGCCCCATTTTATTCTCCTTGATTAAGTTTCTTCTTCAATTTCTAGCACAAGCCCAGTTGCTCCGATCACTTTGATAGGCTTATCTGCTGCAATAACATGTTGTGAATGAGCACTCCAAATTTCACCATGAATCATAACTTGCCCTGAACGATTAATATCACCCAGCGCTCTTCCTTTGGCGCCAAGCAAAACAACCAACCCCTGCTGCAATAAATCCGACTCCTAAAACAATCAGAAAAAATCCAGCGTAATTAGTCGGTAACAATTGTAGCGCATAGAGTGCAATGAACATTGATATGGTGCCAACTACACCTGGCAATAGGTGTCCTGGATTTACTAGTTCAAAAAAGATACCATATATTCCGAGTAAAAGAAGTAGATATGCTATTGTTGGATTAGTAATTATTGATAAAAAGCGAGTTCGCCAATCAGGGTTAATAGTTTGGATTTCTGGATTGCTGGTATTTAATATAATTTTTTGATTATTTTGCGTTACAGTAACTCCACGCAACTGAGATAGCAAATCCGGAGTATCTACCGCAATATAATTAATTACTCCTTTTTTTAAAGCTTCTGCCGAAGTTAAAGTCGCTGCATTCAACACCGCTTCTTGTGCAAAATCAGGATTGCGTCCTCTTATTTGAGCTAAAGAACGAATGCTTGCTACAGTATCATTTGTAATTTTTTTTTCTATAGTTGTCTGCTTGTTTAAGTTAGCGCTGTGTCCAAATTCTTTTTCATTTAAATTTATTGGGCTCGCAGCTCCTAATTGGGTTCCAGGCGCCATAGCAGCTATAGTGCTAGCATACAATAAAAAAGTTCCTGCACTTGCAGCTCGTGCACCCTTTGGACTGACATAGGTCACGATGGGAATATTTGATGATAAAAATTTTTGTATTATTGTCCGCGTGGCTTCTTCAAGTCCGCCTGGAGTATCAAGAGTGACTAGGATTAAGTCAACATGTTTTGCTTTATCCACATTACGAACAATGTAATCTGCAGTAGCGGGCCCTATCGCACCTTTGATATGCAGTTCAATTATTTTTGATGCATAAGAAAATGAAGGGCGTATGCATAAAATGATTATCAATATACATAAGAGAAACACCGACATCTTTTTATTAGTCAAAATCGATCTAGAACTTCGCATGATGTAAAAATTACTCATGCTGCTATCCTTTATGAAGACCCATATGATAAAAGATAGCACAGTTTGATTCTTTATCATCTTTTAACCTAAATTCAGCATTCAGACTAAAGCGACTAATCTGCATTTAGGTTATGTGAGATATTCCTAGAAATAAACACCAATTTGGGCGGATACTGTATCTGAGGCACCACCAGTTCCCAGCGTAGGGGCATTTACCAACCCTGGAGGTGCGGCACCATTAGCAAATTGGTTTGCTCCATAATCTAACTCATGTCGGTATTCAATACTTTCTACAGTATCTTTCCAAATGGAAATATTAAATACGCCGATAAAACGCTGTTGTGGTAAATTTAAAGCAAGCGCATCTTTAGTCCTCTGATAACCAAAACCAATCGATGCAGGTCTATGGAACGCTTTAAAAGTCATATCAATTTCTGTTTGCAATGCTTGCGGTTTTGCCCCGCGTCCATTAAAACTCAAATCTTGCACGCGAAAAGTTTGTGTGGCGCTAACCCATTCAGCTGCAAAATTGAATCGGTCATAACCCATGTTTCCATATATATCGAACGCAGGCGTTTTATGTACCGCTTCATTCCCGTTAAGCAATGAACCAAATCCCCCAAAAGTGCCAGGATTACCCGCTGTGTTTTGCATTCCCGTAGCGTCAGCCATAGAGCTGATGTAACTTGCACCTACTTCTCCAGTAATTTCACCATGCGCAAAAGTATATCAGCCATTTACACCACCTACACCTGATTTTCCTAGAGTTGTATCACTTCTATAAATGTATGTTGCAGCAAATGGTCCGGTATTTTCTTGGGTTTTATAACCTAAAATAAAAGGTCTTGTTTTAGTCCGTGCTATATTTAATGTCAATGGAGCACTAATCATCGAGCTAGAATACCGTCCAAAAGGTACATATAATTGTCCAGCCGTAAAATAAAATGGGGTTTTATCCAAATTACCCACGTTAACAAAGCCCATATTCAGATTAAATGATGAATTATTAATTCTTGGACCAATCTCAGGTGGGCTTGCATCATAAGCGATTGCAACATATGCTTCGACATTTTGATTTAATGCTGCTGCAACATCTAATTCACTAGAACCTAAAGTCAAATCAGAACTTGTGCCACCAACATAATTGCTATTTATCATACCGCTCGGTTCTGTTTTACCACTGATCGCAATAATAGGTCTTTCAGGAATTGGATATCCAATATTTTGGTAAGCCCTATATAGTTTACGACGTTGTTGCATTAACCGAATGTCTCGGTTAATACTTGATATATTTACGATATAATCTGATCCATCAAAAGCTGGTCTTGATCCCAAATAAGGAGAAGTCACCACTGGTGTTCCTGCAATATAAGTAAGAACTCGATCATCTGCAACTAAAGCCGTAGGATAGAATCCTATGGATTCAGGATGCTCTTCAGGGGTATGCGCCGTGATACTCGAAGAATGATATTTAACCATTTCATCTGCTTGGTTATCTTTTCTTCCATTTTTTTTCGTAGCTCGAACGGGCGCTGTCTTTTTTCCTTTTTTTGGTGAATGCTTCACCTTAGTAGAAACCATTTCTTTTTGTAGTGCATCTAATTGCGTCTGGAGCAGACGAGCTTGCTTTTGCAAACGAGCAATTTCATGTTGTAACTGTTGATCATGTTCTGCATAGATTGGCGATGATAAACAGACTAGAGCCAATATAATTTTTTTGAACTTCATGCAGTTGCTCCTGTTTATTATTTATACTTCCACATCGGTGGGCGGAAAATTATAACGTGGGAAACAACCAGTGACTAGTCTCTTTATTCACAAATCTGATTAATTTTTGCAACCTAAGATCTCTAAAAATATTTTATCTTGCAACCATCACAACTAATATGCTGAAATTTCTGTGTTTTTATTTTTCTAACGCCCAATATTGTAGGTACAATTCTAAGAAAAAAAATCAGACCATCTCTATCCTGATTTCAGTTGAATAGATATTCTTGTTAGGGCTTCACTTTTTTTGAGGTTTAAATGAAAAAACCCATAGGATTTATGGGTTTTCATTGACTGTTCCTTTTCAATAGACTTCTTCCAAACTCTCTTCTATAGCGAGTTTTCCCGAAGCAGTCTAATAAAAAAGATTATCTTGTTTATGCATAACCAACAAATTGCAGACCGAAATATGGGCCAAAAAGTCCATAATCAACAGGTCGGACGAAACCAGCCAAATTCTGGAGTGGTTGTGCTTGTAATACCTTAAAGTAATTTACTATTTGATAACCAGCTTGTATATTGGCTATACCAAAGGACATGGCATGTGAATAGTTTAAACCAAGCTTTGCTTCTACGCTGGGAACAACTGCTTTTGTACGGAAAAAAACTTGTTCTGGAATAAGCTCAACTGGATTAAAGATAAAACCCGCATGATAGCGACTTGTTCCGATAAGAATAGATCCTGCACCATTTGCAGTAAGACTTAATGCCTCTGTAATATTGTAGGCATAATCAATCCCGACAACCGGACCTATACCTTTAAAATCAGTGTTATCAAACTTAGAAAAAGTTAAATCAGTAAGGGCAGTTACTAGTGGCGTTATATAATCATTCGTAGATGTTGATTCAATATTGGCATACTGCATACCAGCATAAAAACGCATTTTATCTCTCATACTCAGATCAGTATGTTGGCCCATGACCACATTCACTTGATCTAATCTATTGCGACCAACTAATTCAAACTCAGCAGGAAAGGGAGGAATACCAAATACTTCAAGAGCAGGAATCGATAAAATTCCTAAAAAGTCTGTAGGGTGTACTGAGGTTCTATAATGCATCCAGTTGATGGAAATATCACTTCCTGTATTGAAATGATAGGATCCTTCTAAACGAAATCCCCAGTTCCACTCACTTTTTACCTCTTTGCCGATGGGTAACGTGCCAAATTCCTGAGCTTTCTCAACACCAAAAATAGATTTCAGATATAGTGCTTGTGCGCTGAAGTCCCAAAACTTCGCCTCACATGGAACTGTAACATTGCCAGGGGTACATATTGGACCCATACTACCAGCAGTAGTGAAACTACTTACCGCCAACCCTAATACAGCTAAAGTTGCTTTTTTAAACATGAATACTCCATTAAAAAAAAAGCCCATCATTAATGATGGGCTTCAAATAAGATCTTAATCAATTAAGAAATTAAACATTTCCAACATATTTCAGGCCGAAGTAAGGACCAGCAGCACCGAAATCAATTGCTGTTATTGGTAATACGGTACCATTTAAAGCATGGAAGTAGTTAAACCACATATAACCAGCGTCCAGAGTTAAATCACCTTGTGCCATAGCATAAGTGTAGTTAGCACCTAGCTTAGCTTCTATTTCTGGAACAATGGCTGTTCTGCTGCCACCAAAGTTAAATATATCAACTTCATCATCGCCAGCAAACGCGTCAATATCAAAACCATGCTTTTGAGTTCCAACTAATATTGCAGTAGCTGCTTTAGCATAAATTCCAAAGCCGTTACCAAATACATAGTTCATGTCGATACCAGTACGTGGACCAAAACCGTTGTATTGAGTATTACCTTGGAAAGTAATTGCTGCATCAACTTCTGGATCATCATCAACATCTACGCCAGCAAATGCATGTACACTTCTCTTGATGCTAGCAAACTGGAAACCACCGTGGAAACGGATTTTTTTGTTGGCACTGAAATCAACAAATTGGCCAAACTCACCATTCACAGCATCCCATCTGTTTTTTTGACCAAAGCCAATTATAAGGTCTGGTGCAAAATCAGGAGAAAATTCATGGTTATTCCAACCAGAATCTAAGTGATACCAAGTCAAAGTAACGTCGTTACCAGTATTGAAGTGGTAAGAACCTTCGATTTGGAAACCCCAGTTCCATTGCGCACGAGCATTAGTATTTAGAGAAAGACCATCTGGGCCATCAACATCTAAATCTAAAGAAAAATCGTTATCAGTCATTGTTTGCAGATATAGGGCTTGTCCACCAATATCCCATGCAGTGCTTGCGCAGGGAACAGTAACATTACCTGGGGTGCAAACTGGACCCATGGTACCAGCGAATACTGCACTGCTACCTAAAGCAAGAACAGCTACCGCTGTTTTTTTCAAATTTAACATGCTTATCTCCACTTTTTATTATTATTTCCGTTCGTTACCAATTTAATATTGTTAGCAACGGTACGCATTATCGCTCTATACCGAGAGCGTACCTTGCTCAATTATCTTACCGGACCCTTTTAAAGTCAACAGTATTAATTAAATTTATTAAACGATAGCGAATTAAACGTTACCTATATACTTAAGACCAAAATAAGGACCTGCAGCACCAAAATCAATAGCTGTTATTGGTAATACAGTACCATTTAAAGCATGGAAGTAGTTAAACCACATGTAACCAACATCCAGTATTAAATCACCTTGTGCCATAGCATAATCATAGTTAGCACCTAACTTAGCTTCTAATTCTGGAACAATCGCTGTTCTGCTGCCACCAAAATTAAATATATCGATTTCACCAGGAACACCGTCA
>JACPOX010000234.1 GCA_016191305.1 Legionella longbeachae
AGACTTGGAATGGCTGCTATTTTATTGAGAATAATTGGCCAGCTATTAATATTGTAATCTGCGAGAGTTTGTCGAGATGAAATTAGTTTTTTGAGATGAACTTGATACTCAATCAAGTTTTTTATCAAAAGCTTTTTTTGCAAATTAGCTTCTTTCAACTGTTTGCTTAACGAAGCTTCTAATAAATTTATCGATTTTTTTAAACTTGGCGCCGCAACCAGTTTTGCTTCTTGATTAAGAAAGTTTTCAATGTGCTGCAATGATTTTTCAATCTTAGAATAATGGTTTATTGACTCCTTATAAATGTCAGTAATTAACTGCAGATTTTTCGTGTCAGGATTTTTAAGATAAATAATATCTGCGTTAACTACAGTTTTTTGAATATTCAACGCATTTATATGGTTTTGTATGGCAGCAATGCTTTGATTATTAATTAATAACTTTGCTTCATAATCGGCTTCTGATAAAGGGCTTATTTTAGCATGTTTATCAAGGGGATTGTGGATATTGCTTTCATATATTGTGCTTAACTGTTTAAGGAGTTCTTTTTTTAGAGTTTTTATTTGTTCGAGTTTTTGTTCAAGCTCGAAATTTGCATGCCAGGATTCTAGGTGTCTTATTTCATCAATAAGTGTTGCTCGAAATTCTTTCGCAAGTTCTAAATTTTCAGTAACAAGTTGTGTTGTTTTTGTATTGGCCTCTAGTAAGTATTCGACTCTTGCTACTCGTTCAGGAATCGTTGTATCAGCCTTAGCAATAGGTAATTGTTGAAGATGCTTTAATCGCTGATTTAAAATGTTTTGCTCTTTATCCTGATGGTCTAGATAACTTTCTAAACTTTCTATTTTAACGCGAGACATTGAAAGGATTGCAGATACTTGCTTTATTTTTGCATTATATTCTTTCTCATTTTTTAGTGTAATTGTTTGCTTCGCATCATGAATAACTGAAATTAAATGTACTTTTTCTTGATTTAAATATTCGGTAAATGAGACTGTTTTTTTTATTGGGGTTGCTGCATACAAAGCACAACTAAAGGACAAGAAAAATAAAAAACAAAAATAGCTTAAACCAAGATACAGGCGACTCTTTAAGCCATATTCATTTCCACGAAGACAGAGATTTTTTTTCAAATTAGTTCTTAAACCAATTCGATCTACACCTATCTTCGAGGACATGGTTGATTCTTTTGCAAGTCCAGCAGTGCCGAGTTTAAGTTTTAATATTTTATTTAGTCTGAGTAGTTGGAGCAATTCTTATTCCCAATTCAGTTAATTGTGCGTTTCCTGTAGGAGAAGGTGCACTTGTTAAAGGACACGAAGCTGTTTGAGTTTTAGGAAAAGCAATAACATCTCTAAGAGATGTTGAGTCAGTAAGTAACATTGCAAATCGATCGATACCAAGAGCAATGCCACCATGTGGTGGTGCTCCATATTGCAAGGCATCAAGTAAAAAGCCAAACTTTTCTTGAGCTTCTTGCTCATTAATACCAATCAATTCAAATACAGCTTTTTGTAAATCAGATTGATGAATACGGATAGAACCACCGCCAATTTCGAAGCCATTGATTACGATATCATAAGCTTTAGCCAAGGTATGGATAGGATTTGATCGTAAATTCTCTGGCGATAAATCTTTTGGTGACGTAAAAGGATGATGCATGGGATTTAATGTGTTATTGGTATAATCCACTTCAAACATTGGCCAATCTACAACCCATAATAATTCCCAACCATCTTTGAGTAATTTTTTATCATGCCCTAATTTTATTCTTAATGCACCCATAGATTCATTTACTATATGGTTTTTATCAGCCCCAAAGAAAATAACATCACCATCTTTTGCATCTACCCTTTGTAAGATGTTCTGAACAGTATCTTCAGGAAAAAACTTTAATATAGGTGATTGTAATCCAGCCATCCCTTCGGCAAGATTATTTACTTTAATGTAAGCAAGGCCTTTAGCGCCATAAATAGTGACAAAGCGGCCATAATCATCTAAATCCTTTCTGCTTAGATCACAGCCATTAGGTAATTTTAAAGCAATTACTCTCGACTCTAAATCATTTGCTGCAGTAGAAAACACCTTGAAATCGCATTCTTTTACCAAATCAGCGATATCAACAAGTTCTAGAGGATTTCTTAAATCAGGCTTATCACTACCAAATCGTCGCATTGCTTCAGCGTAAGACATTCTGGGTAGTTTTTCAGGTAAATCCACATTAATAATTTGTTTAAATACGGTTTTTAATAGACCCTCAATAAGTTTTAAAATGTCCTCTTCATCAATAAAGGACATTTCGATATCAAGTTGCGTAAATTCAGGTTGTCTGTCGGCACGTAAATCTTCGTCACGAAAACAACGAACAATTTGGTAATATTTATCAAAACCGGAGATCATCAATAATTGCTTAAAAAGTTGTGGCGATTGAGGTAAAGCATAAAACTCGCCAGGATGAACCCTAGATGGCACCAAATAATCACGAGCACCTTCAGGAGTCGCTTTAGTTAACATAGGTGTTTCAATATCAATAAAATTTTGTTGATTAAGGTAAGAACGAATGCAGCTATTCAATTTATGTCTTACAGTTAATTTGTGTTGCATTGTAGAGCGGCGTAAATCGATATAACGATATTTATAACGCAAGTCTTCATTTACTATTTGTAGGTCATCAGGCAAAAATGGTGGAGTTGGTGATTGATTGAGTATCTCAAGCTTAGTACCTAGTACCTCAACTCTACCTGTAACCATCGATTCATTAATCATTCCCTCAGGTCTTTTACGCACAACCCCTGCGATGCGGACAACAAATTCGGAGCGTAGTTTTTCAGCGCTGGAAAAAACAGCATGATTTTCAGGTTCATACACTACTTGCAATAGACCTGAACTATCACGAATATCAAGAAATATCACACCACCATGATCTCGACGATGATGTACCCAACCGCATACAATGATTTCTTTATCTAAACTTGACTCATCGACGCCCAAACAGTAGTGTGTACGCATATAAAAACCGCCTATTTATTTGTATTATTCGTTGCTGCCAATGCTGCCTGTGATTTAGGCGACATTACTCCTAAAGAAATTATAAATTTTAATGCTTCATCAATACTCATATCTAATTCTATAACCTCCCGTTTTGGAAGCATCATAAGAAAACCCGAGGTGGGGTTTGGGGTGGTTGGTATAAATACAGATATCATTTCCTGATTTGCTTTAGCATTAATTTCATGATTTGCTGCACCAGTTTGGAATGCTACGCTCCATAAACCATTACGTGGATATTCGATTAAAACTACTTTACGAAAAGCCTCACTATTTGTAGATAATACTGCGTTAATGACTTGCTTGACTGTTTTATATATTGAGCGAACCAAAGGAATTCTGGAAAGTATAGACTCTCCCCATGCAACTAACCTTTGTCCAAAATAATTAGTAGCAATTATGCCTGTGACTAACAAAAGAATTAGTGACAAAATCACACCTAAACCAGGTATGTAATGTCCAATTAAATGCTCAGGCTGGTA
>JACPOX010000235.1 GCA_016191305.1 Legionella longbeachae
TGAAATTGAATACAAATCAAACGGTTAGGAAATTGCCTTATTTTTGGGCACTGTTTGCGAAGCCACGGATAGATTGATCTCCCGGTGGCTGCGACCAAGTTTCTCTACAGACTTATCCCCAAAATCGGTGGATAACACTGTGTGAAAACTGGTTAAATCTTTTCGTTTGACTCAAATATGCAAGTAATGGAGTGAACAATGAATATAAGATTTCTTCGGAAACTCATTACAAAGATAGAGGTGTGTGAAACACAGAGAGCAGAACCGCAGTGAACTGGTACCGCATAAAAAATAATCACATGAATGTTTCACTCTCCAATTTTAGAGGATATTAAGTCTATGTTTGATCTTAACAGATACATTGACCATAAATTTATCAACATCATATTAGAAGAGTCTCAATTAGAGCATATTGAATTTGAAAATTGCCAGTTTAAGCAGTGTAAGCTTACTGGCATTGTCTTTAGTAAAATAAAATTTACTGACTGTGATTTTGAAGCATGCGATCTATCTCTTTCAAAATTTCCAGGATCTAAGTTCTCCGAAGTTTCCTTTAAGAATTGTAAACTTGCAGGAATTAACTGGACAGAATTAAGCTGGCCATTGGTAAGGCTGACAAGCCCCTTATATTTTTATGCAAGTAATGTAAGCCACTCCAGTTTTTATGGCCTAGAACTCAGCAATTTAATTATGGAAGAGTGCAAAGCTCATGATGTTGATTTCAGAGAGGCTAGTTTAAATCATGCTAGTTTTATGGGTACTGATTTGCAGAATGCTTTATTTACTAACACAAATTTGCAACATACGGACTTTACGAATGCAGTGAATTACAATATTGATATTCATTCAAATACACTAACGCAAGCTCATTTTTCATTTCCCGAAGTTGTTTCGCTGCTAAACTCGCTTGATATTAAAATTAATGGCTGGCCAGACGATGCTGAATTTTAATTGTCTTTATTCTTTACTTTGATTGATACATGATACTCCCTTAAGGATCCTTCAGTTTACAGGTGACAATAAACTGCGATAAATTCAATCCCACTCAAATGCAACAATGAGAAGAAAAAACTTTGCCCCTAGTTAAATACACTGATTTTTGCTAGGATCATCAAGATCAATTAATGCTCACCATGAGCACTAGAGACCCATACATTCAACTCAAAAAAGAGAAATCTTTCAACCATAAGATCACAAATAAAATGCAATCCAATGTAGCCAGTATGAGCTTACTTAATTTTTTTAAACAACAGCCAGGATATCTGCTCATTAAAGATCTCAATTCATCATACATTTTAAGTAATTCTGTATGGGCAAAAGAAATCGGATTAAAGCATCCTGAAGAAGTCTATGGATTAACTGATTTAACCATCAAACATGATATCGCTGAATTTGGCCAATTCTTTGTAGATATCGATCAGAAAATTTTAAAACAAAATGAACTAATTAATGGAGTTTATGCTTTTCCATTTCATGGAGTAATACAGGCTTTTATTTTCAATAAATACTACACCTATGATCACATGGGCAATAAATCAGGTATTTTTTCTCATGCAGTTGCATGTCAAGATGTAACATTAACAAATAAAATTAATCGCTTTATTGTTCATTGCCCAATTTACAATCCATCTTATCTCAATAAGATGGAAAATTGTTATTTAATAAATGGAGAGTATACAAATCTCGACTTAACTCCTATTCAATCTCAATGCTTATTTTATTTTCTGAGAAATACATCAAACAGTGAAATTGCCTCAATTTTACAAATCTCAGTAGTACAAGTTAATACTTATCTTGAGGTAATTAAAAATAAGTTAAATTGTGAACATCATGATGAAGTGATAGAAAAATCATTGAGTCTTGGCTACCTCAATATTCTTCCACCAGGTATACTTGATAAACAAGAATTTTTACCGAAACAGCTACTAAAACCTTTTGCCTTCAGTCATAAACAATTGCTTTGCGCTCGCTTGCTACTGCAAGGAAAATCGATTAAAGAAATTGCTACAATATTAAATTTATCACCCAGAACCATCGAAACACATATCAATCAATTAAAAAGTAAATTATCTTGTCGTAATAAAATTGAGTTAATCATTAAACTAAAAGATATAGACGCAATGGAAAAATCCAGGACACTAATTTAAGCACCCAATTTATATGAAGATTGACAGAGTATACACACACTTATCCACAGAAAATGTGGATAACCGAAAAAGGCAAAAAAATAAAAAAGAATATGATAAACCTTATAAAATAAGGGCTTATATTAATGACCTGAAAGATGGATAAAAAAATTTATTAGGAATATGTAATAAATATCCACAAAGATGAGATTCTTTTAAAAATGGATATTGGGTCGTACATGATATCAAAAAAATAATTAAAAAACAGTCTTGACTCCGCTTTTTTTGCCTTTTTTAAAATATTTGGCAACAACTCTGTTTGGGTACTAATTCAGTAATGACTGCATGTTTGAATTTACGCGCGGGTATTGCATCTTCAATAATTTTGATTAACTGCTCGTTTGGTATAATTTTTAATAAGGAGATAAAACCATCCTCATTAAATATGATCTTTTTAGCAATCATATGCTGCAGAGGTCTTGGTACACGTAATTCTAGATTCGTATTTTTTTTATAATTCATTATTGAAAAAAAAGTAAAAATCCCCGCTTTTGTTTTTCCATCCAGATGAGGGAAAATTATTGGAACCTTAGTATACTCATAGATACTTTTCTGTAGGTTCTCTAAAAATTGTTTTTGTTCTTCGATTTGCAATCGTTGTAAATACAAAACCAGTCTTGCAATAGTTTCAACATTTGGCAAATGTTCA
>JACPOX010000236.1 GCA_016191305.1 Legionella longbeachae
AGCTCATTTGTTAGGTTAATTACTTGCTGTAATTGACCATTCATTTTCCAATTGACAGCAACTATTTTGAATCTCATCAGTATGCCCCTCGCTTTCAACTGCGGACTATACCCAAACTATTACCTTATGTGTAGTCCTATCGTGTTTTTTTTTATTAAAAGTTTTATTTTACATAAGTTAATCTCATTTTACGACTACTTTATGTTCAAGTTTCCCTCAATAAAGCGAATATCATCACATATTTTTTGTGCATGTTGTTTCACTAAAGATTCATCAGATCCTTCTACCATTATCCGCAATAAGGGTTCAGTACCAGAGGGTCTAAGCAATACTCTCCCTTCTCCTTTTAAGCTCGTCTCGAAATCCTCAACTATTTTGATCACTTGTGGATGTTCTGCTAATAAATTGGCATGCTTTGTTTTTAAATTTACAAGACTTTGTGGCAATAGGAGGATTCCTTGTGCTAGTTGTTGCAAAGTTTTACCCTGCTTTACCATAATTGACAATACTTGCAGTGCAGCAACTATTCCATCTCCTGTTGTTGTTTTATCAAGACAGACTATATGTCCAGAAGTTTCTCCACCTATTTTCCAATCTTTTTCTCGCAATGTCTCTAAAACATAGCGATCACCTACTTTCGAACGCAGGAAAGGAATACCTAATTCTTTGATTGCCAGCTCCAATCCATAGTTGCTCATCTGAGTACCAACTACACCACCATGCAATGCACCACGCTGATGTCGATCCTTAGCAATAATGTAAAGAGTTTGATCACCATCAATCAAATTACCTTTTGAATCTACTAATACAACACGATCTCCATCACCATCCAAACCAATACCAATATCTGCTCCAGTACTCATCACCTTTTGTCTTAATAACTCAGGAGAGGTTGAACCACAATCTTGATTGATATTAAAGCCATCAGGCCGATTCCCAATCGCAACCACCTGTGCACCAAGCTCAGAAAATACATTAGGAGCAATGTGATAAGTGGCACCATTTGCACAATCAACAACAATTTTTAATCCTGACAATCGTGTTAATGATGGAATTGTGGATTTGCAAAATTCAATATATCGTCCGGCAGCATCATCAATTCGTGTTGCCTTGCCTAGTTTTTCGGAAGATACCGTTTCCATCTTCTTTTCAAATTCAGCCTCAATCGCTAACTCAACGCTGTCGGGAAGTTTCCCACCTTCCGAAGAAAAAAACTTAATGCCGTTATCTTCAAATAAGTTATGTGATGCACTAATCACTATTCCTGCATTAGCCCTAAGAGTTTGAGTCAAATAAGCTATACCTGGTGTAGGCATAGGTCCTAACAAAGCCACATCTACACCTGCAGCAGATAAACCTGCTTCCAATGCAGACTCTAACATATAACCAGATACTCTTGTGTCTTTGCCAATGACCACTTTTTTGCGGTGCCCGTTCGCAAGAACACGCCCAACTGCCCAACCTAATTTCAATACAAACTCAGGATTAATATTCGATAACCCCACATGTCCACGTATCCCATCGGTACCAAAATATCTACGTTGACTCATCGTAAATCACCTCTGTATAAAGAACCACAGTTAGGAACTGAGGTTATAAAGACTATTTTATCTTGCAAATCATATCGATCATATGTAACGCTTGATTTGTTTCATCCACATCATGCGTTCTTATGATTCCAACACCCTTTAACGCTGCATATACAGCTACTGCGACACTTCCTATTAAACGTTCATTGACCTCTTTAGAAAGCACTATACCAATTGTACTTTTGCGTGAAACACCTAAAAGCAGGGGCATTTCAAAAGTAAAAAAACTATCAAGCTTTTTAGTCAAGAGCAAATTATCATTAACTTGCTTTCCAAAACCAAAACCTGGATCTAATATTATGGATTTTCTATTTATACCAACCTGCTCACACGCTGCAATACGATCAGTGAAAAAACCCGCTATTTCCGAAATAACACCCTCTGAATAATGAGGGCTTTGTTGCATATATTGCGGCTCGCCTTGCATGTGCATTAAACATCGGCTCCTTGCGAAATTAATTGAAATGCTTGCTCGCACGCCCTATCATTTGATAAAAATTTGCCTCCATCAGAAAAGGAATCGGGCGTGACATTTAACACACCCATAATTAATGGTTTTTCTGGAGGATTACCTATGAAAGGTTGACGTTGACGCTCAAGCCAACCTATAAATTGCGTTGAATTCACCTGCTTCTCTCACTTTATATCTCAGTGCTCTTCAGCAGGGTTTACGATTACTTCATGCTCAGCTGGTTTGTCAGATGACTTATTAACCTCTTCAGCACCATCCAAAGGTTTTGATGAGCCCCAATCTTCTGGTGGAGAAGGTTCTTTTCCAGACATAATTTCCTGTATTTGCTTAAAATCGATGGTTTCATATTTAATTAAGTTTTCCGCCATCATGTGCAATTTATCCATATTGGCTACCAGAATTCCTTTAGCTCGCTGATAGTTTCTGTCAATAATGGCTCGGACTTCATCATCAATTTGTTGTGCCGTCCTATCGGACATTTCCTTATGTTTATTCATTGAACGTCCCAAGAAGACTTCTTCTTCCTCTTCTCCAAAAGTTAGGGGCCCCAGAGTTGACAATCCCCAAGAAGTAACCATTTTACGTGCAATTTCAGTAGATCGCATAATGTCATTAGAAGCACCTGTAGTAACACTTTCTGGGCCAAAAATAAGTTCTTCAGCAATCCGTCCTCCAAACAGACTTGATAACTGACTTTCCAGACGACGCTTTGTATGGCTATATCGATCTTGCTCCGGAAGGAACATGGTCACACCAAGTGCACGTCCACGAGGAATAATCGAAACTTTATAAACAGGATCGTGCTCTGGCACAGATAAGCCAACAATAGCATGTCCTGCTTCATGGTATGCAGTCAGTTTTTTCTCATTATCATCCATCACCATAGAGCGTCGTTCAGCCCCCATCATGATTTTATCTTTTGCTTTATCCAACTCCATCATACCCACTTTGCGTTTATTCGCACGTGCTGCAAATAAGGCGGCTTCATTCACTAGATTTGCCAAGTCTGCACCAGAAAATCCAGGAGTACCCCGAGCAATATCCATTACTTGTACATTATTATCTACAGGAACCTTTTGCAAATGCACTCTTAATATTTGTTCACGTCCACGAATATCGGGCAAAGGAACCACAACTTGGCGATCGAAACGCCCAGGACGTAATAATGCCGGGTCTAAAACATCTGGACGGTTAGTTGCTGCAACAACAATAACTCCTTCACTACCCTCAAAGCCATCCATTTCAACCAGCAACTGATTTAATGTTTGTTCACGTTCATCATGTCCACCACCAAGACCTGCACCTCGATGACGACCTACTGCATCAATTTCATCAATAAAAATTATGCAAGGTGCGTGCTTTTTAGCCTGCTCGAACATATCACGAACTCGAGAGGCACCAACACCAACAAACATTTCAACAAAATCAGAACCGGAAATTGTAAAGAAAGGAACCTTAGCTTCACCGGCAACAGCTCGGGCTAATAAAGTTTTACCTGTTCCAGGAGAACCTACGAGCAAGACACCTCGAGGAATACGCCCCCCAAGATTTTGGAATTTCGTTGGATCACGTAAAAAGTCAACTAATTCCTTAACTTCATCTTTGGCTTCATCCACTCCGGCGACGTCTGCAAATGTAACTTTGACTTGATCTTCACCAAGTAACCGTGCCCGTGAACGACCAAAGGACATAGCACCTCGTCCACCACCACCTTGCATTTGGCGCATGAAAAATACCCAAACACCAATTAAAAGCAGCATTGGGAACCAATTAATAAATAAATGCAACAAGAAACTTTCCTGTTGTTTTTCTTGACCACTCACATCTACCTTACTTTTTAGTAATTCACCTAAAAGTGCATTATCCTGCATCGGCATATAAGTGACAAAGCGCTTATTATTTTTGGTCATCCCTTTGATGATTTTATCATCTTCAATGGTTACTGAATTAACCATACCCTGATCGACTTCTTTCAAAAATTGGCTGTAGGAAAGTTTCTCAGCAACCGAGTTTCGAGGGCCGAAATTACTGAAAACTGAAACTAGCACAATTGCTATAATCAGCCATAAAAACAAATTCTTAACCATGTCGTTCAAAGTATTAACCTCTTTTAGTGAAGTACCGCTTTTATTATGAGATCGAAATTCTTAAATCATAAACTTACTATAAATTATATCCCTTTGCCAGCAAATAGGTTTCTTTTGAACGAGCACGTGAAGCCAAAGGCTTACGAATCACTACCTTCTTAAAAGAAGATCTCGCTTGTTTCACTAGATCATCAAAACCCGAACCATGAAAAATTTTAATTAACATCGCCCCCCCAGGCTTTAGCATTTTTTCGGCAAAATCAAAAGCTAGCTCCACCAGGTACATTGCCCGAGGGATATCAATTGCTGGAGTACCACTCATATTTGGGGCCATATCTGATAATATCAAGTCTACGCTGTGCTTTGGAATTAAATTCATAATCTTCTGTAATACTTCATTTTCACGAAAATCACCGAGAATCACATCTACATCAGGCAGAGCATCCATAGGTAAAATATCCAGAGCAACAATTCTCCCATGGCCTTGCATCCGCTCAGAAACATACTGCGTCCATCCCCCAGGAGCTGCACCTAAATCTACTACCGTCATGCCAGGCCTTAGTAAAGACTCTTTATCATCTACTTCTTTTAATTTATAAACGGCACGACTACGATAGCCTTCAAGCTGCGCTTTTTTTACATAAACATCATCGAAGTGCTCTTGCAACCATCGTTTACTGCTTTTAGATCGTTTCATAACATAATATAAAGTGTCAATTTAATCTATGATACTGAATTTCACTACCGTTTCCCAGCAAAACGTGCAATAATTTACCATTTTATCATCTAGTCCTCAAATCGATCATATTATTGGGGTTAACAAGGAACATTACAGTGGATATTGCACTAAAAAAATCACTCAAAGCAAAAGCTCATCATTTAAAACCAGTAGTGCTTCTCGGCACCAAAGGATTAACAGAGGCTGTTATTGCTGAAACCGATATTG
>JACPOX010000009.1 GCA_016191305.1 Legionella longbeachae
TGGATGTTTGGTTGATGCATCCATGCACGCGACCTCTAATTACAATTAGATCATATTAAGCTATATATTTCAACTGGTTAGAAGTATGAGTATGCAGCTTTGCATCAGACAAGATGCACATAAAATTCTAAATTGATGCACACTTGCATACTACTTTTTGAACGATAATTGGCTAATATTTAAATTTGCGCATCTTCTTTTTACAAAAATTGTTTTTATTTATAATAAATACAATAGGTTACACATAAGGCAACCAGTTGCGTAAGGTGTGCTGCTTTCTTTTTAGAGTTGTCTTGTTCATTAATTTTCAGATCGAGTTTTATGTAAATCTGACTATTTTTTATTAAGCGCGGATCAATTGCGTGTTTGTGATTTAATGCCGAATCTATATTTCAGCTATCAATTTACACCATGATCATCCGGTTTAACCTACTCTACACTTTGCTTGTTTCCAGATAGACATCAATTCATCAAAAGTTTGTCCTTCCAAGTTAATGAGTTTCTTTTCATGAGCAATCATTTTGACAGCGCGAAACCGTTGTTCAAATTTGTCCACGGTTTGTTTCAGTGTATCTTTAGGATCTAATTTACAAAATACACACAGTGAAAACACGGCATGCAATAGGTCACCTATTTCTTCCTGCAGGGCAGATGAGTTAACATTAATTCCTGCTTTTAAATGCTCATCGACTTCAATACACTCACTTTGGATTTGAGCCATAATCTGATCGGTCGTTTCCCACTGAAAACCAAATTCAGCAGCTTCATTTTCTAATGCTGCAATTTTTTCTAATAGATTCATTAATCATTTCCACGTTATTTTTGTTTACTACGTAAATATAAAACTTTTGTGTTCGAGCCAGGATTGACTCGTTCTTCCGTTTCAAAAATCTCTGGTTTTCCTTTAACCAAATCACTCAGCTTTTTGAAACCATAAAGTCTGGAATCAAAGTCTGGTTTTAACTTAGTTAAATAGCCACCAAATGTTCCTATGTATGCCCAACCACTTGTGTTGAGGGGGCATTAGCTTTCGCTTGTTTAACAGGCTTCTTTCTCTTTTTTGACTGACTAATTGATTGATCAGGTGGTGCTACAGGGCGTAGTACTTCAGTGAAAATGAATTTATTGCAGGAATTACGAAATGCCTCTGGTGTTTTTTTCTCTCCAAATCCAAAAACTTGCAATCCTTCTTCACGAATACGGTTAGCAAGACTTGTAAAATCACTATCACTTGACACGATACAAAAACCACCAAAACGATGAGTATAAAGTAGATCCATAGCATCAATAATAAGCGCACTATCTGTTGCGTTTTTTCCAGAAGTAAAGGCAAATTGCTGTACTGGTTTTATAGCGTGTTTATGCAACACCTTTTTCCATTGTGAGCTAGATGGCAAGGTGAAATCGCCATAAATTCTCCTTACAATCGCATCTCCATAACCAGCAATCTCAGTTAAAAGACCATCAATAATTGCTGCTCGAGCATTATCAGCATCAATAAGTACGGCTAATTTTAATGCGGCTTCTTCTGTTGTAATTTTTGTCATGCTAATTGACCTGTTTTATAAATTATTTATTTTTGGAACGATAAAATTTACATTCAACACCATGACCAAGATCATCTTTATAATATTCCATACCACACTTCTCCATTACTCGATGTGATGCACTATGTTTGAGTGGCGCAAAAGCAATAATATAATCAGAATTGATATTTATTTTACTCCATTCAAGAAGTGCCTCTAGTGCTTCAGATGCATAACCCATACCCCAAAATTTTCTTACAATAAGGTATCCAACTTCAATTTCCCCTGTTTCAATTGGCCCAAATCCACATCGTCCAATGAATTCATGAGTCACCTTATTGAATATAACAAAACCAGGCAATCCTTTATCTCCATAAAGGTTCATAATCTGTTTTATTCTTCGCTTAGTTTGCTCGCGATCTTGAGTTCCTTCAGGAAAGAATTTTCTAACTTCTGGGTCAGCATGAAGCTGAGCAACTTGATCTAAGTCCTCATCCTTAATTAAACGCAAAAGCATCCTTGGTGTTTCAATTTTAATGGTCATATTGGTTCACTTATAACGCTATATTTTCTATATATTGAATTTCTTCTTGTGAAAGCTCAAAGTCATATATGTTTAAATCATCATCCATGTGTTGTTGATTTGTAGTACCGGTTAAAGGCAATATCCCGATTTGGTTTGCAAAGCGAAATATAATTTGCGGGATGGTTTTATCATATTTGACAGCAAGTGATTGCATGTGAGGGTTTAATAAATACGGCTGATTTGCCGTGAGCAAAGAAAAGCCTTGATAGATAATCTTGTTTTTTTGACTAAATATCCTAACCTCTTGGTCCCATTGGGTTATGGCAAAACATCTATTTTGGATAAATGATGGCTTTATAGAGATTTTTCTATATAGCTCTTCAACTTGTGTAATATTGACATTCGAAATACCGAGAAACTTCACTTTACCACTATGTACCAGTTCTTCCATGGCCTGCCAAATTTCCAAATCTGCATCGATTATTCCACGAGACAATGAAGGACCATGAAGTATATAGGAGTCAATATAATCTGTCCGTAAATGTTCTAGTGAACTTGCAAAGGATTGCTTAACCTGGTTGGTCAATGAATCAAATTCATCATAAGGTTTTCTGTGATCTTGTCCATGTACAGAAGTGAATTTTGTTTGAAGAAATATATCACTACGTATTTTTTGAGTGGTTGTTAAAAATTGCTCAATTGCATCACCCACGGCTTCTTCAAAATAATGCCTGCGTTGATTTGCTGTATCAATCCCTCGAAATCCAGAGTTGAGTGCCTGAAGCACCAATCGTTTTGTGTCATCTTCTTTCCATGCTGTACCATATAAAATAGGGGGAATGATGGGTGTATCGTTTTGTTTTTTATTCATAATGCCATCTCCATTAGTATCACAGCGCGATCATTAGGTTGGAACAATATTTTTTTAAATTAACAATTTTTTTTCTACACTTGATTAACCTGATCAATACCTAAATAGACCCTGCGTCAATTTTATTTTGATTTTGGGCTTTCCACAATTGAGCATAGGCACCATTTTGATTTAATAGTTCATTGTGGGTACCTTGCTCAATAATCACACCACTAGCGAGTACCAGAATATTATCTGCATGTGTTACTGTAGAAAGCCTATGGGCAATAATAAGTGTTGTTGTGTTGAGCGATATTTGTTTGAGACAGGTCTGAATGTCTTTCTCTGTTTTCATATCCAGTGAAGATGTTGCTTCATCAAAAATAAAAATTTTAGGTTTTTTAAGCAGCATTCTAGCGATGGCCACTCGTTGTTTTTCGCCACCAGATAATTTTAATCCGCGCTCACCAACTTGGGTTTCTAACCCATCAGGCAGTTTTGCCACGAACCTGGCAAGATGTACTGCTTGTAGTGCATCCGCCAATTCATCGTCAGTGATATGCGGATTTCCATAGATTAGGTTATTTCTTAAGGTATCATTGAATAAAGCAGTTTCCTGAGGAACGATACCGAGTATTGTTCTGAGTGATGCCTGTTGGATAGTGCTAATATTTTGCCCATCAATCTGAATACTCCCCGAATTCAAATCGTAAAGCCGAAAGATTAATCGTGCGAGAGTGGATTTGCCAGATCCTGAGGATCCAACGATTGCAGTAGTGGTCCCGGGTTCAACTATAAAGTTCACGTCATCAAGAATTTTTCGATGTTCATTATAAGCAAAATGGACCTGATCAAATTGTATTTTTCCTTCTTTATACTTAAATGCTCTGGCATTGGGTTGGTCTTGAATATCGATAGGAATTTTCAGCAACCCAATCGCGGTGTGAAAACGAGCTAAATCATCTCGGGTAACACGAATTCGATAACCTAGCATGGATAATGGCAGCATGAACATGAATAAATAGCCATGGACCAGTACAAAATCTCCGACATTCATGGTCCCTGCAATGACTCGGCTGCCAGCAAGTAAGAGCATAATAATAACACACATACCGACAATGACATTTTGCATAAGATGAATTTTTGCATCGGCATTTAATGCTCGAGTATCTGCATGAGCCTTTTCTTGTAATTTTTGAGCAGCTGTATTGATTTCATCCTGTTGGGTATTAAAATATTTCACGGTATCCGCATGCAACAGGCTTTCCACTAGATAGGCATTTGCAGATGCATCTTCATTGTTTTGCTTCATTCTGCATTTTACAATCCATTGAGAGGTGTAATAGCTTAGCAAGATATAAGAAACCAGCATCAACAACAGAACCAACCCAAATAAAGGATCATAAAAATAGCTCAAAAAAATCATAGCAAAAAGGATTTCTATAAGAACCGGCAATATCATCACGATAGGTCGACCAATAAGATCAACAGCAGACGAGTGTGAACGTTCTATGATTGTAAGAATATCGCCTGATTTACGCTCTCTATGAAATTTTGTGGAAAGTGCTTGTATCTGATCAAAAAGTTGTAAACAAAATTTTCTCGCCCCTTCTAATTCTACAGGAAAAGCTATTACTTGACTGAGGGTGATACAAGCTTTGGATGCACCCCAAACCGATGCATAAGTCAGAATGATGACTAAAGGGGGGCTGTTTAAAAATAGGGCATGACCAGAGAGTGCATTAATGGCCTCTTTTAAAAAAATGGGGACACACAAATTTAGTGCAATGGAAATCAATATAAATAAGAGGGCCAAGACAACGTGAATTTTTCCTCTTAGGCTGTTCTTTGTCCAAACGCAAGGCCAAAGATAGTGGATAGTTTCTTTAATGCTGGGTAAACTTTCATGTTGCCAACAAAGGAAGAGGAAAAAGTGGTAGTACCAGAACTATCGTTGTTTTCAAAAAAGGTAAACATTGTTTTTTTGTTTTTGGTTTTGAGAAGAATGCCAAAAGTAATATTTCTTCTAATGAAGAAAAAGCTTTTAAAATTGTTGCTAAATCTTTGTTAGCTTATTCTGATGTAGAAATTGATAAGTTGATAGAAGAGGGGGCATTAGTGAGGGTTGAAAATGAGTAAAATTATTGATGCTATGTTAGAAACAGCCAGAGATCTTCGATTAGATGCAATTACTATTAAAGAAATAGAAATGCTTAACTTAAGTGAAGTTAAAGAACTTGAGGCACAAGAAATCAAGAAAATGCGAATTAAAGAAAAAGTTAGCCAAGCTGTAATGGCTAAAATATTGAATGTTACTCCATCTACCTATCAAAAATGGGAAAGAGGAGAGGTGCACCCCAAAGGAGCCAATCTTAAACTACTGCGTTTAGCTCATGCTCATGGAATTCAATATATTTTATCTTAGATGGCAGTCGAGTTGTTATTGACTCGAACGGCCCGTTTTTTCATAGCGTTACACACACACAAAGAGCTTGATTTATTAGCTGATAAAATGAACCTATGCTCAAGGAAATGTTTAGGATTTAAAATGCCTAAGGAAGTGTTTATACAGCAATATAAAAATGATTGTCGCACTTGGAGTTAGAATGCGCCACCCATGTCTGCGGAATAGACCGATTTTAAATGGTGCGCTCGGAGGGACTCGAACCCCCGGTTCGAAGCCTGATACTCAATAATAGAAAACATTATAAATCAACAACTTACGATGCATTAAATCATCGAATTACTGCCTAGAACTGCCACAAACACACTACAAGCGGCCATAGTTATGGCACGTTTTCGTCACTGTTGTGTCAGGCAGTGCTAGGCAGTCCCAATCAATATTTTCCCGTGTGACACACAGCCACATTAGAATCTTGTTGTAGGTTATCAGTATTTTACTACTTTAGTTGCAATCATAGTTTTCATAAATTTTTCAATTAAAAACCGTGGAGAAGGGTGCTCATCTTCATAAAACCCTCCTAATAAAAACCCTGCTTCGATTTGACCATTTATTTGATCGGTCAGAGTATGGCCAAAGATCAGTGCTTCATGTTTTTTCATTTTTTCTTCGATTATTTTTGGACTAAGTTCTTTAGTATCCGAATAAGGCAAGTGATATTGAGGTTGTAATAATCCTTTTGCTTCAAGCTTTTTATCCTTGGAAAAAACAAATAGCACTGGATTATAAAAACTGGCCAATAATACACCATTGGTTCGTAGTACTCTATAGCATCCATTCCATACAGGCTTTAAATCAGACACATACAAATTAGAGATAGGATGAATAATGTAATCGAATGAGTTGTCTTGGAAAATGGATAAATCAGACATATCACCCTGAATCACCTCAAGAGAAAGATTATCTCGATTAGCAACTAATTTATCCTGTTCTAATTGTTTTTCAGAAATATCAAAAACAGTCACACGAGCACCTGCTGCTGCTAGAATAGGTGCTTGCTGTCCGCCAGCGGAGGCTAAGCATAAGATATCTTTATTTTGAATATTTTTGGGAAGCCAGGTTTCAGGAAGTGGTTTTTTAGTAATATGAATATCCCATTTTCCTTGTTTAGCAGCTGCAACTAGCTCAGAAGATACGGGTATAGACCAATCTTGTTGTTGCAAAGCCTGGTAATCCCATGCTGCGGCATTGTGTCTATGAGTATCTAATCTTTTGCTATTATCTTTAGAAGACATTTATTTTTCCTCTGTTAAACGATAAATGTTTGCCTTAAGAACGTTAAAAGTTTTGGTGTAAACGCCCAAATTAAATTGCCGGTATCAATATAGATGATCTCAGTGGTCAGGGTGCATATCAATTAAGGTATGGTTTTTCTCATAAAGTGACAATCTCTATCTTCAACCCATTTAGATATAGTGCCGATACATTCAAAACCTAATTTTTCATAAAAAGGTCGCGCTTGAAAGTCAAAAGTATCCAGTTGAATATAGCAGCATCCTTTTGTTTTACTGAATTCTTCCAATTTCAAAATCAACTTTTTACCTAACCCTTGATGACGAAATTCTTTATGAACCCAAAATAAATCAACACGCGCATATTTCCCTTTGTAAAAGCCTGTAAGACCTGCAATAACATCTGATTTAAGATCCTGTACATAAATGGTGAAAAACTGTGAAGGGTTCGAACCAAAAAATGGGGCGTTATAGTCAATTATCCTCCTTTTTTATGACAGAGTTAATTGCTGAATTCTCTGTTTCATCAATAAAAATCTCATTTATTGCCATATTTTCCATAATAAAAATCTCATTTATTGCCATATTTTCCATTTCCCTCCTCCACTAAAATTCACTTTCTTACCACTTACTACTATTTATTACCAAATTCTTCTATTACATGAGCATCAGTAAAATTTAAATAAATGGCATCGTTGTAGACGGCAATTAAATTGATCAATATATTTAATTTAAACAGTTAATTAAACCATTAAAACCTAGTGAAGTTCAATTTTAATACATTAAAGAGTTCACAAAAAAGGTTGTTTTTTAGACTTACAATTTATTAAAATTTCTCTTTATTCTTTTCAGTTCCATAACCTGTATTTATAGAGTACTCAGAAAGTATCCACGTATTTCTACGTATTTTCTTAAAAAATCAATAGCAGTACAATATATGAACAATAAGTTAATTTACCCTATACTAATATTTATAAATTTGAGGACAGAAAGATGAAAAAGTTTAACCGGATCTTTATTGTTGGACAATTGGGTTCAGGTAAAGGCATGCTTGCTAAAGCACTAGCAGATAAGTTGAATCTTAAGATGATTGATTTGGATTTTGGATTAGAAAGACATATTGGTAAGCCTATTAACGCAATATTAGGTGTAGACGGAACCAGTTATGTTGAATTGATTATCAACTTTGTTTCGAATAAATTAAACTTTGAAAACCTCTCTTCTCATGAAAAGTCGAACAATTTAAATACAATCATATTCCATAAAAAAACACATAAACCCATAAACTTAACTACTCAACAAGCACACTGTATTAAACTACTTGCGGATGGAAAATCTGCCAAAGAAATTGCACGTGAGATAAACATTTCGCACCGCACAGTTGAAGGTCATCTAGCTACAGCCATGGAAACTACTGGATGTGCAAATAGCAAAGAACTGATTGCATTATATCTCTCATAATTGACTACAATTGAATTTAAACTGAATTGGTTCTAAGATCCTAGACTAAAGCATTCATCAATCCTAAGGCCTTCACTGAGAAAGGTCTTTATATGCTAGCTACAATATTAAAAAGCCCAAAGGCAACGGAAACCACTTTAGCCATTATTGAAAATTTTACCAAAGTAAGAAAAATATCACGCACTATTAAAGCAATACCACAAACCCCACAATGTTTACCGAAGTACTAAGAGTTCATGCAAAAAACAGGCGAATTTAATTTCAGATCTAGTGGTTCCAGAAGACCTCGACATATCTGAAACTGAAGCAAGCATAGAAGTTAATCTTGCTATTGTAAAATTCAAATACTTAGTCAAGAAAAATAACAAGTGATATTTTATTGAAAATATTGGCATATTGAATCGTGATGGGATTGGATTTATGGAAAATAATGAGAGAAAATCCACAAGGATAATCAAGATTTATGATTTATCAGACAGTTAAGTAAATTATTTAAATTTTATTGACTTTGCTTCCGAGAAAAGTAAGATGTTGCATAACATTAGTATACGTAGGTACATCATGACTTTGGTAGATGTAGTCAGGTTAAGCGAAACAAAGTGTAAAAATCCAATCAAAGCAAAACTGAAGTATGCGACAGAAAAAAATTTTGTTGGCAGAGTTATTAATGGGTATGAGCCGAATTTGCTTGATGTGGCATTGATGACTCCAAATGCTGCAAAAAAACTTTGTGAAGTACAAAATTATTTGATCGAGCAATATGGTTATGGTCTTTTTATTTATGATGCCTATCGTCCCAAACGGGCAGTAAATGATTTTGTATTTTGGTCGAAGCAAACTCCCGTTGGAAAATATGAATTAGAAAGAAAACAAAAACATTATCCAAATATTCAAAAAAATCAGCTTTTTGAATTGGGTTATGTTGCAGAAGATTCAGGGCATTGCTACGGTAACACGGTTGATCTTGTTTTAATTGATATTAAAAGTGGTGAAAAACTGGAAATGGGTGCATGTTTTGACTATATGGATGAAAAATCGCATATTACCGCCAAGAGCGATAAAATTGGTGAAACCGCCTGTAAAAATCGGGAAATTTTATCCACAGCCATGCAAAAATTTGGCTTTCATACTTATCAGGAAGAGTATTGGCATTTTAGCCATGGGGGAAAAGAAGGAAGAGAAGTCGAGAACCCAATCGATATAGAGATATCGAAAGAAATGAAAGGAATAGGTATATTCAATTAAGTAGACAATTTGATTATCTTACATATTCATTTTTTGTTATCTCATATAGGAATTGAACCGCATCAAAACGTATAAATTTATCAATAAAACTCATACCAATGCTCTCGAGTAGACGACATGAGTTCTTATTCGCTTCCTGAGTAATAGCAATGACCCTATCTAGGTTAAGTTGACTAAACCCATAATCCAGACTTGCACATGCCGCTTCTTTGGCTAGTCCTTTTCCCCATGATGCCGGAAAAAACATATAAGAAAGTTCAATGCCATCTTCAGAATGATGTAGCCCACAAATACCGATGACTTGCTCATGTTTTTTATCAATAACAGACCATTGTCCAAAGCCATATTGATCCCAATGCCTTTGAAGTGAAACAATTTTTTTATCGATCATTTCATTTGAGGCTACACCACCAAGAAATTGCCGCACTTGTTTGTCTTGCCAAAGCGCACGTAAGAGTAATGCATCTCCTGCAGTTGGTCTACGGAGTTGAAGGCGTGTGGTCTCAACCATGCCATCACTCTTATAGATTTCATACCAGAATAGCTCGGTACCATCAGAAGTTTGTTTTTTACCTCTAAAATCAAAACCAGATTTTTGTAATACTTTTTGAGAAGCAGTTTGATTCGGATAAGTGGCTGCAACAAGCTTATTAATTAATAAATGTTGAAACCCCCAATGGACTAGAGCTTTGGTTAATTCAGTGGCATAACCTTTTCCCCAGAATTTTTTATGTAAATGATAGTTGATTTCAATCTCGGGTTGAGTGTCATCAAAGAGCAGATGAAACAAGCCAGCCTCTCCTACAAAACTCCCGCTTTCTTTTTCGAACACCAAATAAAATCCCATGCCATGTTTTTTTTGATAGGACATAGCAAAATTCAAATAGTCCTGCACTTGTTCTTTTGTTTGGGCTCCACCTTCGCCAGTGTATTTCATTACTTCAAAATCAGAGCGCAATCTTACTAACTCATCTAAATCAGATAACTCTGGTACTCTCAGGACTAGTCGTTTTGTTTCTAAAAAAATACTCATTCGATTACTCGCTGATTAGAGTCAAACGAAGACTTGAGGAGGCCTTGACTTAAAGCACCTGGAAAAACAGTATCGTGATCCATATCATTTAGAATATTAAAAACAGTGCTTAGATTGCTATGAGGCTTGTGCATGATTGTTTCGTTTAATAACTTTAAATCATCTATCATGTGGTAATCGCCCTTATTTTCTTGGTCGCCGATAATAAAGCAAGCACGGGTTTTCTGATGTAGATTAAAATCCCGTTTTCTTTGGGCTGATTTTAACATCAAATGATTATCATACCAGAGAGAGGGACTGACGATAATGTAATGATTAAATACTTCAGGATGATTGACTAATAAATAAACCCCAAATAATCCACCATAAGAATGACCGACAAAAGTAGCGTTCTGATTGACTCTATATGTCTGGTGAAGATAGGGAATAAGTTCTGAATGAATAAATCGATAAAATGATTCGGCACCACCTGAGTATTTTTGATATTCAGATCCATATCCTCCTGAGCTAACATAACTTGGTGTGTAATCTCTGGTTCTATTTTTCTTATACTCATTAGGATTTGCATAAGCTATCCCAACAATAATGGGGCCGCTGATTCTATTGCGGTCAGATAAATACTCACTAATTTGTTTCGCTAATGCAAAACTGTAATCAGCATCTAATAAGTAAATAATTGGATAACTTTTGTTGGTGGAGGAATATCCTTTGGGTAGACTTATGTATAAATTATATTTGATTCCATTGATCTTGGAAAAAAACTCTTTGGTTAAAGTATGATGTAAAAACACTTCATTCGAGTATTTTTTTTCTGGAGTATTAGTTTGTTTTATGGTCGATAGATCAGTTGCCGCCATAAGGTTTAAGGACCAGCCTAAACAGAACAATGCGATTATTTTTTTCATACATTAGCCTCGTAAGAACTTTAAAATCAGATCATTAATTTGTTGCTGAGTTACATCCGAACCACGATCACATAAATCGATATGTTTGGCCTCAGGTAGTGGGATAATTGTTATGGCTAATTGTTTTAACGACTCTTTAGGTGGGAGTACGCCCTCATCGGCTTTAGTATCATTTCCACGTAGTGATAAAATAGGTGTTAATCCGGTGCGTGGAAAAGGCATGCGCAAGCTATCCAGCGATATAATTTTTTCCACTAATTGAGGATGGTTGCTTGCAAACAGCATGGCAATATCACCACCATTCGAATGGCCAATTAATGTTACTTTAGACAAGTTTAAACTGGGGTTGATGCGGTTAAGCTCTTTGATTATGTAACTTATATTGGTACTTCCTCGTTCCCATAAGGGTTTCCGTCGTTCAAATAAATTGCCAGTTTGAGCTAATGGGGGATCTGATTTTAGATCATGCTGGATGCTTACAACAAAATAACCGTTTTCTGCAAGTGCGTTAGCTAAAAATGAGTATTCAGTATTGTGTATTGTGTATCCGTGATTAATGATGGCAACGGGTAGTTTAAGGATGCCTGCATTTGCTTTCCCTTGTGATTTATTACTCACATAAATTTTAACTGGAATAAGGCGCTTGCGGTCTTTATCATAAAATTGAATGGTATTAGTGGTGATAAATGGATTGTTATCAGGTTCAGGATCTTTAGACCAATCAATCACTTTCCCCTGGGTAAAATCCCATCGATAAAGCCAGGAAACACCAAAAGGGGCATAGTAGGCATCAGCGGACAGATAGGCTTTATCCTGTAACGCATCATCAAGACTGATAAAATGATAATCGTATTCTTCTGCTATAGTTAAGAGCGATTCAATGGCCAATGAATTAATAAGATTGGCATGCAAAAGCCAAATCTGATTAATATTCCTACCAAATATTTGCTTGGATACGCTTTCATAAAAGGCAAATTTAGCACGTGTATGCTTCAGGTAACTTTGAATGATTTTGTCTTTATTCTGAGGGAACTCATGTAATTGCTGATTAAATTTCCAGTCATCAGTGTCTATAGTAACTGGAGCAACCAGATATCCCTCACTTTTTAAAAACGATTCAAATTTAGAACGAATCTTTAATGTTTTACCTGTATCAAGGTAGGGATGTCTAAAGTAGTGGTACTGCCTACCGGCACTTGGCATTAATTGTTTGGATATTTTAGAGCCATTAATCACTTCGACTTTAAATTGCTTGGATGTGAGGCTGCTTAAGGACAGATGCGAATAGGTATGATTTCCCAAATTGAATCCGTTATCTACCCATAATTTTAAGAGATTTATTTTTTCTTGAGTGTTATTAGTGCGGTAGAGTTTCCCTTCATTCACAAAGCCAATTGCAGGTACTCTATATTTGATAAGCGCATTTACTATTCGCTGATTTATTTGAGATTGTTCTTCTATAGATTCTTCTATTGAAGCAGGTAGATCGTCAAAAGTAATTGCTATTTCATTGGCGTAACTAAAAGCCTGATAGCAAAATAGGAAAAGAGCTTGTGTTATTAATAGAGCTATTTTGGATTTCATGTATTATTTCTCCAATTCATTAATTAAGTAAAATAATTGATTCAGGCTCTCATTTTTCGCTCTGAAACTGGCGAAAGTTACATGTTTTTTACTGTCTGGAATGTGTTTCGTAAAGGTAATCACAAACAATTGCGCAAAATGAAATTGACGATATCTCCTTCAACATATTGAATGGTTAAGCCTTGGGATTTGCTTCTTGCATGTGCAAGCATTATCGTACCGGGATCTAAAACCAAGAGGTCGTTTAGTAACTGAATAATCAATTTGTATCAACGTCTTTCAATTTTAGTTTTTCAATATGCATTTAATAATCTCGTGAGGTGAATCTATAATCAAATACTGGGTTTTTGTCTCAGGCTCTTAAGTTGACCATGGTTCACAGAACCCTAAATTTTGTATTCGAGCATAGCATTGACAATTCTTGAGGGACCATATTATATGTCATACCAAACAGACATCCGGGAGTTATCTTCATTTTCAAGAACATCATTTTTTTTTATGAAAAGTCTACATAAAGTATTTATAGTATTTGCTAATAATTTTTCACTTTCATCCTCCTGAGGTTTCTTCACGGATGATGGGGCTTTTTTTTGAGAAGAAAATAAAGTTCCAATATAGGGTGTATGAAGGGGATTGGATGTAGGTTTTTCTTTATTTTTTAGCGAAAAACCAAGGGGCATTGTAACATCCATCACTATTTTTAAATGTTTATCCTTTTGATTTCCATAAATATTTGGATGCCCTAATGTTGGAAGAGAGGAAAAGCAACCTAATTTTTGCAAAAATCCAAACGTAGAAGGAATGCTAAAATCACCTGTATAGCCCATGCGATCAAATAATTGAGGCCATAAGGCAGATGGATTGAATCGAATATTCACTGTTTTTCCTGGATTGTTTTTTTTATTAAATTGATCGCGATTTTCCCGGAATTCTTTCCAAACAAAAGCGTTATTAAACTCTTTTGTTCCTATCAAACGATAAAAAGTTGAAATAATTTTAGGATTAAAAATTTCATTTTTTTCCATTCCAATCTGGATCTTCCAAGTTGGATCAGATGTGTCAAAAAAATCCTCCAGATTATTTTTTAAATATTGTCCCAAAATGTATATCTGAACCCTGTGTGACCATTTCCCATGTTGTGAAGAGGCACCTAAATCATTGAATGGATGACCCTCACTGAGGATTTCATTAAATTGATCTGGAGTGAGAACTGTTTTTGTTTTTGGTATTTCAATGAGATTGGAAAAACCAGATTCTTTTTCAAATTCTTCAAGAATACTCTCAAATAAGACCTCAACCGATTTTTCCGGGTAAAGCATACTTAATTTAGATAATTTGTTCTTCAGTTTTTGCAATTCATTGATGTATTCACTTCGATTATAGGGATTGCAATCAAAGAATTTTCGGGTCTTACGAACAAATTTATCCCAAACTTTATATTTTGAATTCTCGATCATGGGGGGTATATTAAGCAACGGTAGATAAGAAAACGTGTGGTCAGGGAATCCTTCTTCCGACTTTTTGGCCATCATTTTCCCATAAGAAATATAATTTTGTTTAAATGACGCAATTAATAAACAGATTTTATTTTTCCTGGGCGATAATTGTTGCTTGGTATCCAAATCTAAATAGTCAAAATTATCTCGGGATTGGAGCTTGTCATCTTTTATTTTTTTTCTAATTAGATCAAAAGCAAGCCGAAGAAGCCTACTTTCCTCAGACTCAATTACTAATTTTACAGTCATATTGTTGTTCTTGTATAAAAAAGATAAATTATATCACAATCTATCTTGATAATTGCAGGGCAAATTAAAAACAAATCACTTACAATTTTTTATCGTATCATCATTCTTCTGAGGTGGGTTTTTATCTCAGGATCATTAGTTGACCTTGCTTCGATTTTTCATCTAAAGCGCCTTGAGCGGCGTTGCTTTTGAGATTTTAGTTTTTCTATTCTTTTATCTTAGGTTGTTTTAATTTCTTGTTTTCTTTTTCTATTAGAACGCGACAGTTTTTACAAATCAAACTATAGGTGACTTGCATGCTCGTATTTCTTCCAGTTATAAAGTCACAAATAGGTTTTGTCTTATGACACTTTTTGCATACTCTTGTATCAGTAGGTTTACACTTAGCCACAGTTCACTTTCTATTTCTATAAACTTCAATTAAGTATAACACTAAGCTTAACACCCACAAAATAGCCCATTGCGTTGGAGCATCTCTAATGGTTTGTCCAAAAAAAATTTATCTATTTTTAAATTAAATATTTTAGTTCAAAATATATGTCAATCAAAGATTGCTTGATAAAAATACAACTTATTCGGAGTGTGCATGCCAAAATATAACTCATATTATTTAAAATGTTTTGTCGATGAATTCACTAAAGCGATAACTAATGAAGAAAAAAATCAAATTTGGCAGAAGGCTGAAACTCCCATTATTGAATATGTTCCAAATCAGCCAGAGCAGTGTTTGGTCACCTTTTTATATAGAGAGGAAAGTGACCAAAAAACAATTTATTTGTGGTCTACATTTACTGGATTACCTTGTTCTTTGCAAAGTCAATTTAAAGCGATTCCAAACACTGATATTAGATACTTAACTTTGATGTTGCCGCGTACTTTTCGCTCCGCATATAACGTACTCATTGTTGATAAAGATACTGCAAACGCGGAATTCTCAGAGCAGGAACACGCTGAAAACCTCTATCCCGTTCCAACAGGAAAATTCAAAGAATCACAAATGTTATTAATGCACTTATTTAATAAGGTTGTGTCCAAACCGATCCAAAAAATAAACAAGAAATGACTTACTATAAAGATTATGACAATCCCAGTGAGTATTTTGGCAAAGAATCCATTGTTGAAATACCCAACGCTCCAGCTTTTATAACACCATGTTCTTTAAATAAAGCAAAAGAACATCGTGAACAATGCAAAAAAGAGCATCGATTTTTTTCTTTTGAGCTAAATTTTTTGGAGAGCCGTTTAAAAAACGTTTCAGGCTATTACGAAAATATTGAACAATCAACACGAAAATATTGGGTCTACTTGCCTCCTGATTATGATAAACAGGCAACACCTTATCCTATGATTTTATTTTTAGATGGTAGTGATTATTTAAATCCTATGCCTGAACCGCTTATTTTAGATAGGCTCATCCAAGAAGGAAGTATTCCTGCTTGTGTTACAGTGTTTCTGGAGTATTCAAGCATACATCGTATGCATGAGTACAATTGTAACGATGAGTTCACTTCATTTTTAGCGGATGATTTTATTCGGATGTTACATGATAAGAATCAGTTTAATATCACTCAAGACGCGAGGTTAATAACGATTGTTGGCCAAAGTGCCAGTGGTTTAGCTGCTTTTTATGCCGCTTTAACTAATCCTACAGTGTTTGGCAATGCTATAGCTTTATCACCTTCCTTGGAAATGCAAAAACTCAATGAGTTAGAACAAAAAATTGAGCAAAATTATAAAAAAAATCTTGATACTCAATTTATTTTTGATGTGGGTACCTATGAGACAATTCCAGTGGATTTAGAATTTAAAGATGGATCTACTCAGTCCATTTCTACATTTGAAGCTAATCGTAGAATTGCTGATTTGATGCAGAAGAAAGGGATGTTGACGCATATGCCTGAATTTATAGGTGGTCATAATTATGGCTGTTGGTTTGCCGGTTTGCCTGTTCATATAAAAACCATTTTTGAGCATAGAAAAGAAGCAATACCCTCGCAG
>JACPOX010000010.1 GCA_016191305.1 Legionella longbeachae
TGAATGTCTAACATAAATTGAATCAAAGCACGATGGAGTCGCGCTAGTTGATTTTTCATGACCACAAAGCGACTGCCGGTAAGTTTAGCAGCCAAAGCAAAATCCATTTGACCTAAGCCATCACCTAATTCATCATGCGATTTGACTGGAAAATCAAAAACCGGAATTTTACCCCAACGTCTGGCTTCCTGATTATCCTGTTCATCTTGACCTACAGGAACTGATTCATGAGGGATATTAGGAAGACTTAAAGCAATCGCGTCAACTTTATGTAATACCTCCTCAAGTTCTACCTTTTTTTGCTCTAACTCACCAGCAAGAGAATTCATATGTTCGCGCATGGGTTCAATGTCTTCCCCACGTGATTTGGCTTCACCAATTGCTTTAGAACGCAAATTACGCTCATTTTGTAATGCCTGTGTTGCTATTTGCAATGCTTTACGTTTTTCTTCCAATGCAACAAAAGATGCAACATCAAACGTAAAACCTCTTTTTAACAATTGTGCAGCCACCAATTGGGGATTGTCTCGCAATAATTGAATATCTAACATAGAATACCACTCTGACTGATTTGTTTTATCACTACGTTAAAAAACGTACGCTTACCTTACCTGACTCGCTGCCATTAAGTTAAGGATTTTGTAGGTTGGGCCAGGGTTCAACCTACATTTAAAATTACTTTTTCTTAAATTAATGGCAGTGCTTACCTAACTATCCCACGTGTTGATTGATTTAGTGCATCAATCATTGGAATGACTTCAGGACATTCATTTTGCATTAATTCTAATTCAGCTACAGCCTGTTGCACTGTTAATCCTTTACGGAAGATAATTTTGTAAGCGCGTCGTAAACCATCTATTGCTTCAGATGAAAATCCTCGTCTACGCAATCCCACGGTATTAATACCACATGCAGATGTTGTATCACCTGAAATCATGAGGTATGGGAGTACATCTTTAGCTACATAAGAAGCTCTAGCAATAAAAGCATATGCGCCTACATGACAAAATTGATGTACTGCCGCATAACCACCGATATTTGCATAATCGCCCACCGTGACATGTCCCGATAATGCAGCATAACTCACCAAAATAATATGATTGCCAATCATGCAATCATGTCCGACATGTGAATATGCCATTAAAAAATTCTTATTACCGATACGGGTAACACCCCCACCTTTAACGGTTCCCCGACTAATCATACAATATTCACGAATGATATTATCGTCACCTATTTCTAAACGAGTAGGTTCCCCTTTATAAGTAATATCTTGAGGTTCATCACCCACTGAAGCAAATTGGAAAATTTTATTATTTTTACCAATAGTTGTTGGGCCTTCAATGACCACATAAGGGCCTATCCAAGTATTTTCACCAATTTCAACATCTGCTCCAATTACGGTGCCAGGACCTACCGATACCCCTTTTGCCAGTTTTGCAGAGGGATGAATCATCGCTCGTTCATTTATCACTTTTGAATTTCCTTTGCAGCACTTAATAAATCCGCAGAACAGGCCAGTTTATCACCCACATAAGCTTCACCATGAACACGCCAAAATTCTCTTTTTCTTCCTAATAATTTTACTTCTAAACGTAATTGATCTCCTGGAATAACTACCTGTTTAAATTTTGCGTTATCTATACCTGCAAAAAAATGCAAAATTCCATAGTTTTCTTCAGGTGTTTGAGATAAACCAGCTAAAAGCCCACTAGCTTGAGCCAAAGCTTCAAGCATCAATACTCCAGGCATAATTGGATTTTCTGGAAAATGACCTGTGAAATAATTCTCATTGATCGTGACATTTTTTATAGCGGTTAAATATTCAAACGCTTTATAATCTAATACCCTATCGACCAAAATCATTGGATAGCGGTGAGGTAACAAATTACAAATTTGCTTTATATCTATAGGTTCACTCATATGCAGTTTCTCGCTTAAACAAGGTTATATCCGGCGCGTTTGCAAACCCGGCATAAA
>JACPOX010000011.1:0-2896 GCA_016191305.1 Legionella longbeachae
ATCGTTTTAGACGTTGAAGCATAAATATCAGATTGATTCCATTCAACAACCTGTTTATATATCTCGCTCGATGATAATAAGGGCACTTTGTGAATGGACTGATGTGGCTCGTTTATGAAACAAGCTAAAAGTTTTTCATAATATCTAGAAAAGTTACATATCGTATTAAAATCAAATAAATCCGTATTGTATTCAATTTGAGCAAGATATCCGTTTTCGTTCTTCTTGATTATTGTCATACTTAAGTCAAATTCTGATAGTCCTCGTTCAACTTTCAGTTCATCTATGCTTAAATCTCCCAAAGTGATGGTATAATCTTGGGAAACATAATTAAATAAAACTTGAAATAAAGGTGGATGGGCCGTACTGCGATCAATATCAATATTTTTTATTAATTCATCATAAGAAACGTTTTGATGTAGCAAGACATTTACACTAGAATCTTTTATATACTGAATGACATCGATCAATCGATGAAATGAGTTCAGTTTTACTCTCAGTGGTAAGGTGTTAATGAAACAGCCAATCAAGCGTTCAAGATTTTTGTGCTGACGGCCCACAACCGGTGTGCCAATAACTAAATCATCTTGCTCAGAATAGCGATATAATAGTACAACAAAAGCACTGAGCATGACGACATAAGGGGTCAACTGATGAGATCTTGCAAATAGATCTAATTGTTCCCCAATATGCTTTGAAAGGCTGAATTCATAGGTGTACCCATGATAGCTTTGTAACACCTTCCTTGGCCTATCAAAGGGTAAACTGGAACATAAAGGTACATTTTCTAATTGCTTTTTCCACCAAGCCATGAGGTGTGCTTTTTTATCCACATCGAGAAGTTGATGCTGCCATAAGGTAAAATCAGTGTATTGCACAGGAAGATCAGGGAGAGTGAGATGTTTATTACTTGTCAAAGCATTGTAATATTCACTAAGTTCTTGCTTTAAAATATTTAAGGATATAGCGTCTGAAATCATATGGTGGATAGTCATACTTAAATAATTTAAAGTATCATTGACTTTAAATAGTGTTACACGCATTAAAGGCGCAACACTTAAATCAAAAGGTTTATTGATTTCTGCTAACAATTGATTTTCTGATTCATAATCATCGCTAAGAATTGCAAAAGCAAGTTCCGGAATTACTTCTTGAAACAAAAGACCGTCTTTTTCTACAATTCGCGTACGCAGTATATGATGACGATGGATTAAATATTGAAATGATTTCTCAAGGTATTTAATACTTAAATACCCTCTCATAATTAATATGCAGGGTACATGATATAATCCCGGTCTTTCTGTTAACTTTTCTAATATCCAAAATCGTTTTTGTGAGTGGGATAATAGGACAAAATTATTATGTTTATAGCCTGTAAGATCTTGTTGTAAATGATTTTTAAAATGAGTCATTTCTTCAGTTACAATTTTTGCTAAGGATTCAATAAAAGGGTTTAAAAAAAACTGATGTAAAGGAAACGTGATTTGATAATAATCATTTATTTGTGCAATCATTTGAATGGCATTTAATGAATGGCCACCTAATTCAAAAAAGTTAGTTTTTGTACCGATCTTTTCAAGATTAAATATGGATTTCCAAAAAGACATAATCTTTCGTTCAATGTCTGTTTTGGGTTCCTGAAAATCAGTTTGATCAGTGAAGTCAGATAATAATGGCATGGGCAATGCACTTCGATCTAATTTAAAATGATAATTTTGTGGAAATTGACTTAAAAATACAAAAGCTGAAGGGATCATATGAGCAGGAAGAAATTGTTCAAGATACACTTTGATCTCATTTTTGGTGGACCTTGCTATGAGATAAGCAGCTAAATAGGGATTCGCTTTTTGATCCGTTCTCACAACAACGACAGCACCACGGACACCAGGACATTGACATAATTGATATTCAATTTCCGTCAACTCAATTCTCACACCGCGCAGTTTAACCTGAGCATCTGCACGACCTAAAATGACAATATCGCCTGCTTCTGAATAACACGCTAAATCACCCGTTTTATAAATTAAGGAGCTCTTTGAATCTGCGAATGGACTTTTAATAAAATATTTGGCTGTAAGCTCCGGCTTATTCAGGTAACCTGATGCAAGACCTATACCACCAATATACAGTTCCCCTTGATTACTAGAGGATATAGGTTCTAAATTCTCATCTAATATGTAACAAGTGGTATTAGCAATTGGTTTTCCTACCGTAATAGATGATGTATCACGGGTTATTTGAGTTGCTGTGGATAAAATAGTTGTTTCAGTAGGCCCATACATATTCCATAAGTTGCCAACACGCTCAATTAGTTTCATTGCCAGTGGATAGGGTAATATTTCTCCACCTGAAATTGCTATTAAAGCAGTATTGCCTTGCCAATGACTATCCATCAACATTTGCCAAAGAGAAGGTGTAGCAAACATTAAATTGATGGATTCATTTTCAAGGCAGCGACTTATCTTCCAGGGATCGAGCAATGTATCAGAAGAAGTCATAATCACTGTTCCACCACAAACAAGCGGCGTCAGCAGCTCTATTAAACAAGCATCGAAAGTGAGCGGCGCTAATGCAATGGCGCGGCAATAAACATCCAATTTTAGCTGGGTTATCATCCAATCAATAACATTGAAAAGAGCATCGTGATGTATTAGTGAACCTTTTGGCAATCCAGTAGAACCAGAAGTATATAACAAGTATGCGAGGTCATTTTTTTTAAAGTGATGTTCAAATATATTTTGACATGAACTGCTGTTATCGATTTCAATGATACGGACATCCATATTATGAATATCTAAGCTTCTCTCTGCATTCGAAATAATCGTGTGGATGCCTGCATCATGAATATAATAGTCAAGGCGTTGCTTGGGTAAATTTGGATCCAATAATAAAAAAA
>JACPOX010000011.1:2910-18778 GCA_016191305.1 Legionella longbeachae
GAGAATGACATTTTAGTACAGCCAATACGCTGACGATGATATTGGAATTTCTATCTAGATATATTCCAATCATAGTATCACCATGAATGCCTGATTGAACAAGAAGCTGAGCTAATTGATTCGATTTCACCTCTAATTCTTGGTAAGTTATCTGGGCATATTCATCTATAATTGCAATTTTGTTTGGGATTTTTTTAGCTTGATTTTGAATAAGTTTATGAATTTTTTTATCTGTATAAAATCCTTGTTTCGCTTGATCCAAATCATTTGTTTTGTATTTTAAATTTTCTAATGTCTTATGGTTTGAGCAAGTTAATAATGAATTATTTATTTTAATACCTAATTTTTTAAATAATAAAAAAATATTTTGAATGCAATCATACTGATTGCATAAGCGAGTGATGCGAATATCATGAGTTTTTGTTGTAATTTGTAAACTGAAATTATCATAGGCAATAACTGTTCCCGGAGATGCCACCGATTGAATATTAAGGACTACTGCTTCCTTTGGAAAATAAAATTGATTTTTTAATACGATTTTACAATGACAAAACTCATTTGGCAGATGACCAAAATTAAGGGCTCGAATCATTCTATGGATACTAATGGCATCATCATTAAAATCAATGATGCCATTATTTTTTGGTTTTTTTGCTAATGTATAGTAGCTTCTGTTTTGCGGGTTTTGCGGTATTGGTGTGAATGTATTTCTATTTAAATTAGAAACTAAAATTTGAAAACTTTTTAAGGCATGTTCAAAACATTTGATATTCAAAGTAAATGCTGTATCTGTTTCTTCAATTGGGAAAAAAGATTGTTCTAAAATATCTCCTCCATCAATTTTTTCCGTCATGACGTGCCATGTCACCCCATGTAAATTTTCATTATTTAAAATTGCCCAAGCATTCGCATAAGCGCCGGCATACTTTGGCAAGGGTGCGTTGTGATAGTTAATGGCTAAGTATTTAGCTAAGGCTAAAAGTGTTTGAGAGAGAATGCGAGTATTTGCAATACTAAAAATGAAATCGCAATCAATTTGAGAGTATTCTAGTTTATGTAAATCATTTAGCAAGGTTATGCTATTTTGATGTGCCCATGCTGTCACTTCGGAATTTAAAGTAGAGAACAGGGTAATAGAAAAGTTTGAGGCTATCAATATCTTGGCGCATTCAATCGTAAGCGCATTATCACCAATAATAATACATTTATAAGCTCGTCCCATCGTAAATACTGATTCACTCTTTATAAAATTAATTGAAGTCGTGTTGCAAAAAAAATTCAGAACATCTTAACTGCATTTACCGAGTATTTAAAATGAGAAAATAATTCTTTATCAGTGAAATCACCTTACGATTTGCCTCCGGAAAATCTTCAGGATTTAATTCATGTAATTGCACCCATTTCATAGCCAATTGTCCTTCGAGACACATAGGATTTCCTTGGAATTGGGTTACAAGAAAAATAATTAACTGTACCTCTTTATCAGGATATTGGTGATTTACTTCTCCTAATAATTGGTATTGTTGAACGTTTAAACCAAGCTCTTCTCTGGTTTCTCTAATGAGAGCGGCTTCTGGAAATTCATCATTCTCCAATTTACCGCCAGGAAACTCCCAACATCCACCTTGATGCACATGAAAAGGACGTTGGGTTATCAATATATGTTGCTGTACATCAACAATTACTGCAACTGCTACTTTCAAGCTAAACTTCCATGACAGGATTTAAATTTTTTACCAGATCCACAAGGGCAAGGATCATTTCGGCCAATTTTCTTTTCCTGACGTCTATAGGTTGTTTGAGCTTGAGGTTCTTCATCACTAGTATCACTAAAATTACTGTGTTGCAAACTCATCTTACTCACCTGATCAGCACGTCTCTGCTCTTCAATAGCATTCACATCTTCTTCGGTTTGAATTTCCACTGAAGAAATTAATCGAATTACATCATATTTTAAATTATCAAGCATGCTAGTAAATAAAGTAAATGCTTCTTTCTTATACTCCTGCTTTGGATCTTTTTGAGCATAACCACGTAAGTGAATTCCTTGACGTAATTGATCCATTGCAGCTAGGTGTTCACGCCATTGATTGTCAAGTGTTTGTAAAATAACTGATTTTTCAAACTGAGACATCGTCGTTCTACCGGCTTGATTCGCTTTTTGATTGTAATGCTGTATTGAAAAATCAAGAATTTTTTCTTTAATTTGCTCTGGTTGAATATGATGATCTTCTTCAATCCATTCAAGAACAGGAACCTTAAGTTTAAACTCATCAGCCAAAATATCACTCAAGGTTTTAGGTTCCCACTGATCTTCAAGGCTTTGCGGAGGAATATAGTTTTCCACCAAATTAGAGATTACTTCTTCTCTCATCATGTTCACTGCTTCTTCTGTATCGATCATCTCCATAATTGAAGCGCGTTGTGTGTATATGACTTGTCTTTGATCATTAGCCACGTTGTCATAGTCCAACAGCTGTTTTCTCACATCAAAGTGATGTCCTTCAAGTTTACGCTGAGCATTTTCAATTGCTTTGGTTACCAAACTATGTTCAATAGGTTCGCCAGGTTTCATTCCTAAACGACGCATCATCGAAGCAACACGTTCTGAAGCAAATATTCGCATTAAATTATCTTCAAGCGACAAGTAGAAACGGCTACTTCCTACATCCCCTTGACGACCAGAACGACCACGTAACTGATTATCAATACGACGAGATTCATGTCGTTCAGATCCAATAATTCTTAATCCTCCTGCAGCAAGGACTTCATCATGACGCTTCTTCCATAATTGTTTCACGGCCTCTTTCTCATCGGCAGTAGCATTTTCTGATAACTGTGCTAAATCCGCAGCCAAACTTCCACCTAATACAATATCCGTACCTCGCCCAGCCATATTGGTTGCGATAGTTACAGCACCGGGTCGACCTGCTTCAGCAATAATTTGTGCCTCTTTTTCATGAAACTTAGCATTCAAGACTTGATGTTTGATATTTTCTTTCTTGAGAAACTGACTTAAAAATTCAGACGCTTCAATAGAAACTGTACCAACCAACACGGGTTGATTTAAGGCAATACAAGCACGTATGTCAGCAATTACAGCTTCAAATTTATCTCTCTGAGTTAAATAAACCAAATCAGACTCATCTTTACGTACCATTGGTTTATTTGTTGGAATCACAACTACATCAAGATTATAAATTTGTTGCAATTCATAAGCCTCTGTATCGGCTGTTCCAGTCATACCAGATAATTTATTATACATACGGAAGAAATTTTGGAATGTAATCGATGCTAAAGTTTGGTTTTCATTTTGGATGGATACACCTTCTTTAGCTTCAACAGCCTGATGTAAACCTTCAGACCACCTACGACCAGGCATTGTACGACCGGTATGCTCATCCACTATAACAACTTGCCCATCTTTCACGATATAGTCTACATCACGATGAAACATCGAATGAGCTTTCAACGCAGCATTAACATGATGCATTAACATGATATTACTGGCATGATATAAACTTTCATTACGATCCAGCATTTTGGCCTTGACCAGTAATTCCTCTATGTGTTGATGCCCTGCATCTGTAAGATGAGCCTGCTTTTGTTTCTCATCAACAGTAAAGTCACCTTCCCCATCATCTTCTTCCTGTTTCTTTAATTGAGGAATCAATGTATTAATTTTAATGTAAAGTTCTGAACTGTCTTCAGCCGCACCAGAAATAATTAAAGGAGTACGCGCTTCATCGATAAGAATCGAATCCACTTCGTCGACTATGGCAAAATTAAGCGCTTTTTGTACTTTATCTTCAAGACTAAAAGCCATATTATCCCGCAGATAGTCAAAACCATATTCATTATTAGTTCCATAAACGATATCACATCGATAAGCTTCCTGTTTTTCACTATGAGCCATATCGGGAAATATAACACCTACAGTTAACCCTAAAAATTCAAATATAGGCTTCATCCATTGACTGTCTCGTTTAGCAAGATAATCGTTTACTGTGACAACGTGCACTCCATGACCAGTAATTGCATTCAAATATGCAGGTAAAGTAGCTACTAAGGTTTTACCTTCCCCTGTGCGCATTTCAGCAATATTACCCTCATGTAACACCATTCCACCAATTAATTGCACATCAAAATGGCGTAGGCCTAAAGTCCGTACGGAAGTTTCTCTCACTGTAGCAAAAGCTTCAGCCAACAGTTCATCCAGACTTTCCCCTTCAGAAAAACGTGCTTTAAAATGTTGCGTTTTAGCGGCTAACTCCTCATCGGTCAGGGCTTGCATTTGCGCTTCAAACGCATTAATGGCCATCACTGCCTTTTCCATACGCCGTAATGTACGCTCATTTCGGCTTCCAAACATTTTCTTAATCAACGTATTCAGCATGGCCTAAATAATCCTCTGGACAATTCAAAATAACAAATTAGTTAATGTACTAAAATTTGAGATAAAATACTATGAATACCTTTTAATTTAGGCGAATCTTCAACTATTAAGGTTCGTTCTTGCTTACTCTAGTATCTCTGCATGCTTTTCTATTTCCAATAAGTAAGCATTTAATTGATGAAAAAGGGAAAGATCTTTAGTCTGCAAAATAAGCATCAGGCTTTTTTTCCATTGGCTTGCTCCAGGTAATCCAAAAGCTAGATTAAATATTGGTTTTATAAGTAAACTTAAGGCAACACCTTTGTGATATTCATCAAGTAAATACTCCAAATAGAGATTAAATATCTGACTACGTGTACTTCTTGAAGTTTGATGATAAAGCCCTTGATGTATGACTGCTACTTGAAAAGGGTTATCGCAGGCTAAACGCCCTAACATCACCCCATCAACATGTTGTAAATGTTCATTAATTTCGTTTAAATTTAATATATTCCCATTGATAACAATGGGAATTTGAGAGATTTCTTTTTTCAGTTTATAAACATAATCATAATTAATCGGTGGGATTGTACGATTTTGTTTTGGACTTAAACCATTGAGCCAGGCTTTACGCGCATGCACGATAATTTTTTGTGCACCTGCTTCAACCAATTTATGAGTAAAGTCACTAAAAAAGTCATAGCTATCTTGATGATCGATGCCTATTCTAATCTTTGCAGTAACAGGTATATTTACGGCTAAACGCATGGCTCGAATGCAAGCAATTACCTGTTCTGGTTCATTCATTAAACAAGCGCCAAAACGACCAGCCTGGACTTTATCACTAGGACAACCCAGATTAATATTAATTTCATCATATCCCTCTAGCTCTGCGCATCGAGCACATTGTGCCAGTGCATCAGGATCGGAACCTCCAAGTTGAAGAGCCAAAGGGTGTTCTTGAACATTAAATTTCAAAGAGCGTATCGGATTATTCTGCACTGCTCCAGTTGTTTGCATTTCAGTATACAAAAGGGCATTTGGAGCTAAAATTCGCATAAACAATCTAAAATGATTATAAGTCCAATCAATCATAGGGGCGATTGCTAAGGTTGAAAACAGAGAATTGGTCACTTTCGTTATTTACTTAAAAAAAGTCAATTATAAACTTAAATATGAGTTTTGTGCAAAAATTTAACTAAAGCAGAACGCTGCCCTCGTTGACGGTATTCATCGCTTGAATTAATAATTGCAATTGTGTTCTACCCTTGAAAAAATTAATATCCAATTTATAAGCTGCATGTATGTACTTAATTCTATAGTTTGGCCAAGATTTTAAATCAACATTAAAAGCAATTGCATCAACTTGTTGGTTTCCTTGGGTTGTAGCTAAAGTCATTTTCAAATGATTCTTGCCTACAAGACGTTGATCCAGAATTTCAAAAACATTATCAAACACAGGTTCAGAAAATTGCTGTCCCCATGGCCCTGCTTGCTGTATCACTTGTGCTGTTTCAAGATTAAATTCTTCTGGCTGTAATGAACCATCAGTAAGCAACTCTCCTTCACACTGCGATAAATTAATATGCTTATTCACTTCAATGACTAGTGCATCACGAAACACTTTAAGAAAATCTGGATGAATACTCAAACCAGCAGCCATAGCGTGACCACCAAACTTCTTGATCATCCCAGGATTATCTTTATCTATTGCCGCTAGTACATCACGAATATTCAAGTCTGGAACAGAGCGCGCCGAGCCTTTTAATTCATCTTCACTAACTGCCGCAAATGCAATTACTGGTCGATGATAACGTTCTTTCATTCGTCCTGCTAAAATGCCAATTACTCCTTGATGCCAAGTTTGATCATAAAGGCACAAAGCAATAGGTAAATGATTGTTATTGTAATCTACACTGATCGCAAGCTTTTCCAATGCAAGCATGGCTTGCTCTTTCATTTCTGATTCAATTTGCTTTCTTTCTTCATTTAATTCATCTAATTGCTGGCAATAATTTCTGGCTTGTTGCTGATCTGAAGAAATTAAACATTCTATACCCAATGCCATATCATCCAATCGTCCTGCAGCATTAAGTCGAGGTGCGATTGCAAAACCAAGATCAGATTCTCTCAAGCGTGCGTACTCTCGTCCAGATACCTCAATGAGCGCATGAATTCCTACGCGACAAAGCCCTTGCCGAATTCTGGCCATACCTTGATTTACCATAATACGATTGTTCTGATCCAGCCCAACAACATCAGCAACAGTTCCCAGAGCAACCAGATCCAAAAAACTAGCCATATTTGGTTCTGCAATATTCATCTCATCAAACCAATTGCAATTCACAAGATGTCTTCGCAAAGCCAGCATGACATAAAAAATCACCCCAACTCCAGCAATAGATTTACTTGGAAATTGGCAACCCTGTTGATTTGGATTCACAATAGCATAAGCATTAGGTACAGTTTCTGCAGGTAAATGATGATCCGTGATTAAAACATCTATTCCTAGTTGGTTTGCCCTTTCAACCCCTTCAAAACTAGCAATGCCATTATCAACTGTAATAATCAGTGCTGGTTTCCATTTGTTAGCTACGTCAACTATTTGAGGCGTTAAACCATATCCAAACTCAAAACGATTTGGTACTAAATAGTCGATAAATTTTGCACCCATTGCACGTAAAGCGGTAATACCAAGTGCAGTAGAGGTTGCACCATCGGCATCAAAATCTCCAATAATCAAAATCCGATGTTGCTCACGCAAAGCTTTTTCTAGACGCAAACAAGCAGTATCCATTCCTTTTAAGGTATCAAAAGGCAGTAAATTCTGTAGTTGTTTATCTAACTGAGAAATATCGGTAATGCCTCGGGCAACAAATATTCGTCTTAGAACATCAGGAATACCAGGTAATCGTACTTCCTGTGTCGGTTGTGTGCGTTGCCTAATTTGCATAACTTAATTTTCTCCACAAACGAGTAAACCAGTTAGAGGATTTTGCGGTGTATGCAACATTATTCCAATACCAATCAACTGTTTTTTTCTTTAATTCTTCTTGATGGTGTTCACTGAGCATAAAAAAGTCAGTGATTAATAAAATTTCATATTCTTTTAACATAACTGATGGACTATATAAAGTAACATTAGAGCTGCAAATTTGTGCTATCGATAAAAAATATTCATCCGCGCACACTTTGATTGCCTTTTTATCTTTAAGCTTTGCACTTCCCCAAAGCCAAATCCCATTAATTTTAGATTGATTAGTTCGCGAGGCAAAAAACATTTGGCTTTCAGTAAAAAACTTTTGCCAATACATAGTATTATCCAACTTTGCTAACTCTGGCATTAAGGATAGATTAAGCAAATGATGTACCGGCTTTGCATTTAAGGCTTGACTTTTATCATGATATAGCAACCAAGTTTGTTTATTGTGATAGAAAAGAACTTTATCTTCTTCCGCCAAATATTGAGCAAAAAGATTGAAACATGATTTTGATTCAATTTCCTTTAATTGTAACTCTTTACCTGAAGCTACAATCATCGCATCATTATGCGTTGCTTCCCAATGAACTGGGCTCAATACTAACCATTCCCCTTCAAGATGATGATAACGCCTTAACAAATCAGCAAGTGGTGGATCAGCCGAATCATAATCTAGGATGTGCAAAAAATTGAGTAATGCGTCCCCTTCTGAAACCAATGGTTTTGAGCTCAAAGGAACAACACTACATTCTGAGCTGATCAGCACATGCATCATTATAAAGCCTTAACTAATCTATCTTTTTTAAATACCATTTTCAAATTTCGGAGAGCTTGACGCATACGATCTTTATTTTCTATTAAACCAAAACGAACATATCCATCACCTTGTTGGCCAAATCCAATACCTGGTGATACAGCGACTCGTGCTTCTTTCAGTAAATATTTGCTAAATTCAAGCGAGCCCATATGTTGATACTGTTCGGGTATAGGTGCCCAAACAAACATCGTTGCTTTAGGCCTTGTAACCTCCCAACCCAGTTCATTTAAACCATCGCAAAGAAAATTACGACGTTGTTCATAAAGATCTCTAATTTCATGTACACAATCATCAGACCCTTCTAACGCAGTAATTGCCGCGACTTGAATTGGTGTAAATGTACCATAATCTAGATAAGACTTAATTCGCGCAAGAGCCGCAACTAATTCTTCATTACCGCAAGCAAAACCAACACGCCAACCTGGCATATTATAAGATTTAGACATAGAATAAGTTTCAATGGCTATATCCGTAGCTCCTGGAACTTGTAATATTGAAGGTGCCTTATATCCATCAAAAACAATATCTGCATAGGCTAAATCGTGAATTATCCAGATATTGTGCTTTTTCCCTAAATCCACTATGCGTTCAAAAAAAGAATAATCAACGCAATGCGTACTGGGATTAGCAGGAAAGTTAATCACTAATGCTTTGGGTTTGGGCAAACTTCGGTTTATAGTATCTTCAACTGATTCTAAAAATTGTACTTCATCAATAAGAGGGATTTGCTTTACATTTGCACCTGCAATAATAAACCCAAAAGTATGAATAGGATAGGCAGGATCAGGTACTAAAACAGTATCACCAGGACCACTAATAGCCAATGCCAAATGGGCTAGACCTTCTTTTGAACCAATTGTTGCTAATATCTGGGTTTCACTATTTAACTGTACATCGTAATTACGTTGATACCAAGTAGCCATAGCTCTTCTTAGCCGCGGAATACCTTTGGACATAGAGTAACGATGTGTATCAGGCCTTTGTACTGCTTCAATTAGCTTATCTACGATATGTGGTGGTGTTGGTTGATCAGGATTACCCATACCAAAGTCAATAATATCTTCTCCACGTGCTCGCGCTTCATTTTTTAATTGGGCTAATGTGTTAAAAACATAAGGTGGCAAACGTGATATTCGTGGAAATTGATTCATAATATTAACCTCTGTAGTATACTTACAGCCACAATAATTCAATACAACTTAAAAACCATGAACGTCAATTTAGAAGCCGCAGACCTACATGCAGTGCAAGCTTATAGTGATAACCAAATTCAGATTAATTCCATTGTTTATGAGCGCAGTTTAATTGTTTCTAAAGAAGAAATCATTAGTGATCTGAAAATCAAAAACATTCAAGAAATTGATGAACAGTATATAAACTTACTAATACAATTTAAACCGGAAATTATCATCATTGGGCATAAACATACTGGAAAACTAATGCCCATGTCAATTATGAATCAACTTTTACAACAAAGAATAGGCGTCGAATCAATGTCTCTCGGTGCTGCATGCCGCACTTATAATGTGCTACTGAGCGAACATAGGGCAGTTGTTGCTTCTTTTATTCTTTAGTTCAGAGAGTTATACGTAGCCCGTATTAGCGCAGCTACTGTTGCCTGGTTGCAAGCAACCAGACTTAGCAAGATCTCAGTTTCTTTTAGAGAAAAGATCATCTTTTTTTTCTTGATCGAAACATTCTTCAATTGTATTTCCATTATATGATTTAACTAATCCAGATTTAGAGTACAGGCCTAATTGAAATTTGCTATAGTTCATCGTCGTCTTTATACCTTGCCGCTCATTTTCTTCTTGTTGTATTTCAAATAAAACTTGCATAGCAGGCTTCTTATTTAAAAGTTCAGAGAGTATGTTACGAAGATCGTTCATCTCACTAATTATTTCTTCTTCGCTAGGTGTAAACATGTTTATTGAGACTTGTTTAAACGCAAGGCCCTTAGATATGGATTGCTTTATATTGTTAAAATCTTTTTCGAGTGGAGTCTCTGTAAACTTTATTGAAGAAAGTGCATTAAGAATGGTATTTTGCTCTTTTTCAATCTTAGTAAACAAACCTACAACGAATTTTTGATTTAAACAGTAGTTAGCAAACAATCCTATAAAATTTATTTTTTCCTGATTAACAATTTTAGTAATTTCCTCATCGAGAATTTCATCTGAAAAAAATTCATGAGATTCTTTATTGATGTATGATAAAAATTTATTCTTAATTTCAACTCTACTTTGCATATTATAAATCCATTAAAAAAATAAAAAGATGCTTTTTAATCAAAAAGCGCTTTTATATTAGTAACATAATAATCCAAAAACTAGCGTACAAAATACGGTACGATAGGAAAATTTAAGGATAAGTGGAATTTTTATGCGCAGAATCCAGTTTCAAAGTAGGCTAATAATAGAATTAATGGCACAGGCCCGCGCATAAAGCGCGGGGAGTAGGCCATTCAAAAAGGATTATCAATAGAATCTCATTTTGCCGCCTAATTATCTGAAATCAGCGAGTTATTTTTATCTTTCTTAGTAACTCTTTTCAAATGTGCAGGTTATGTAAGAACTCTAATGAAGAAAGTTCCTGTCAATACCACTACTTAAAACACATAGTGGAGTGGAAGGATAGGTCTGAGCAAACTGCGATTAATTACCTAAATCTGCCTTCTGGCTTCCAAGATATTCGGAATCTGTTCTAATTTAGCCAACAATCGAGATAAACTACTCAAACCATCTACATCGACGGTTAAGGTAATATAAGCCATATTTTCATGCTTATCACTTTGAGTTTGTAATGCATAAACATGTGCCTTTTCATTAGCAAGTAAAGAAGTAACATCTTTTAATAGCTCAGAGCGATCAAAAGCTTTAATTAAAATATTTACTACATAGTTTTCACGAGTAGCGCTTCCCCAACTTACTTGTAAAAAACGTTGTTTTTGCCTCTCACTTGCATGAATAATATTAGGACAATCTCTCCTATGCACCGAAACGCCACGACCGAGGGTGATGTAACCAATAACCTCATCACCCGGAACAGGTTGACAGCATCTGGCCATAAAGGTTAATAAGTTACCAACACCTTCTATGCGTAAATCACTCCCAGTAATTTCAGGTTTGGCCTGTGGTTTAATAAACTTCTCAATATTAAGCTCGGAAGTTACTGGTGGAGACAGTTTATTAACAATTTGTCCTATCTTAATATCACCACGCCCTAGGTTGGCATAAAGATCATCTATTTTCTTGAAATGAAGCGCTGATACAGCTTCATTTAGTTTATCCGCCTTTATTCCTAAAGATTTTAATTCTTTATCTAATAACTCACGCCCTTCCTGAATGTTGCGCTCATAATCTTGCATTTTAAACCAGTGCAAAACCTTCGCTTTAGCTCTAGAAGTTTTCAAATAATTTAAATGAGGATTTATCCAGTCACGGGAAGGTTTAATTTGCTTTCCAGTTAAAATTTCAACCCTATCCCCTGTTTTTAATTGGTATGTTAATGGCACTATATGACCATTTGCCCGCGCTCCACGGCATCGATGACCTAAATCGCTATGTACATGATAGGCAAAATCCAACGGAGTAACACCTTGTGCTAAATCTAGAACATCACCATCAGGAGTAAGAGTAAAAACATACACTCTGTCTTCAAGAAACTCGGTAGTACTGCTTTCGGGAACACCTTTATTGCTTGCCATCTCTCGATGCCATGCTAATACATCTCGAAGCCATTCAATTTTACGCTCATGGCTTTCTTTTTGTTTCACAGCACCTTCTTTATATTTCCAATGTGCGGCCACACCCATTTCTGCCAAATCATGCATATGAAATGTTCTAATTTGCACTTCAAAAACTCTATCTTCAGGTCCCTTAACTGCTGTGTGTAACGATTGATAGCCATTTGGCTTAGGATTAAAAATATAATCATCAAATTCTGCAGGAATTTGTCTCCACAACGTATGCACCATCCCTAATACTTCATAACATTGAGGATTCGTGTCAACAAGCACTCGCACTGCGGTAGCATCATAAATTTCATCAAGTGAAACATTCTTACGCGTCATTTTTTTATAGATACTATGAATATGTTTTGAACGTCCATATACAGCAAAATGCTCTATCCCGCTCGCTCTAATTTGTTCATTTAATTGTGCAACAATTGCATTAACGAAGCTATCTCTCTCCAAACGCTTTGCTTTGAGACCCTTTGCAATTTCTTTATATTCTTCAGTATGTAAATGACGAAATGCCAAATCCTCCATTTCCCATTTTATCGCACCAATTCCCAATCTATTAGCTAATGGTGCATAAATTTCCATCGCCTCTGTTGCTAATTGTTTTCGTAAGCCATCAGGTAAGTGAGAGGCAGTTCTTAATACACATAATCGCTCAGCCAGTTTAATCAATACAGCGCGAACATCATCTACCATAGCCAATAACATTTTTCGAATGTTATCAATTTGCTGTTTATTTTGTGGATATTTATTGAATGCTTGAAAACTATGCATAGCACTCATACGTTCTATGCCTTTGACCAATTTTGCAATATTAGGCCCTAATTGCTCTGCAACATCATCAATTGATAAATCAGCATAATGTACATTTTCAAAAATAATTGCGGCGGCAAGTGTCTCCTCATCAACTTCAAGATCTGCAAGCAAATCAGCCATACACAGACCTTGTTGCAAACACGATTGGCCTGTTTCAGTAGCGTGTTCTTGTCCTGCCAGCTGGCTAAGAGTACATGCGCTACGTATGAGTTCAAGATTATCCAAATAGCCTTTTGCGCTGAGTTGATGAAGCCATAAATCAACGTCAATGCTGCCATCAGCAGCTAATGGGATACTATCTTTTACCCTAACCATGAGATTTATCCTTTTTCAAACATAGCTATTGATTCAACATGAGCGGTATGAGGGAACATATCCATCACTCCCGCTGTTCTCAACACATACCCTTTTTGATTCACCAAAATATCTGTATCTCTCGCTAATGTTACGGGATTACATGATACATAAACAATACGTTCAGGATTAAGTACATCAATTTGTTTTACAATTTCCAATGCACCTGAGCGCGGCGGATCAATTAATACTTTGTTACACCTTTGCTGCACCAAATTTTTTACTGAGTTTACATCATCCAAATTAGCAGCATAAAAATCTACATTAGTCAGATGATTAGCAGTCGCATTCATCAATGCTCTTTCAACCATGGTTTTACTCCCTTCTATACCCAGCACTTTGGAGCAAAATTTAGCCAATGGAAGTGAAAAATTTCCTAACCCACAAAATAAGTCTAGCACTATATCTGTACTTTTTAAGTCCATAAGCTGTAAAGCAAGGGTTACCATAGAACGATTCAATGCCGAATTAACTTGTGTAAAATCTGTTGGATGAAATCTAAAGGTAATTTGGTAATCTGGTAATCGATAGGTTAAATATTCACTGGAATTGGGAGGATAAAAACAATAAACACTATCAGGACCAGCTGGTTGAAGAAATATTTTATATTGATATTTTTCTGCAAAATGTTGAATTTTTATTTCATCAACAGGTTTTAGAGCGGTTAAGTTACGAAAAATAAGCGCTATTTCCTCATCCCCAGCAGCAACTTCGATTTGTGCAATACAGTGCTTATCCTCCATAGAATCAATTAAATGCCTTAATGGAACAATATCGCCATCAAGTTTTGCATTTAAAACCGGACATTGAGTAATTTCTGTTATGTATCTTGGATTAGCGCGTTCTCTAAAACCAACCATTGAGGATTGCTTTTTTTCTACATAACGCACACTTAAACGCGCTTTGTTTCGGTAATTCCAATGACTTGCAACTAATGGTTCTAAAACAGATTCTGGTTGTGTGTGTCCATAACGCGATAATAAATCTAATAATTGTTCTTCTTTAAAATGGATTTGTTCTTGCTCGCTCATATGTTGTAACGAGCAACCCCCACATAGTGAATAATGCTGACATTTAGGCTCTACCCGTAAAGAGGATGCTTTAAGAACATTGAGTAAAAGACCTTCATCAAAATCTTTTTTTATTCTACTGTATTGAAACTCGACTACTTCTTCAGGTAAAGCACCTTGGATGAAAGTTGCCTTACCGTTAATGCGAGCAATTCCTTTTCCATCATGACTTAAATTATCAATTTGGGCAGTTTGTACTGTAGGCTTAAGTTTAGGTTTTGCTCTTCTCATGAAAATACTCTCAACAAATAAATTGTTTGATCAAAATTTTTTTTCAGAACGGTAGCATTCTAGCTTGAATGCTACCACCTATTCAGATTTGAAATTTAGAGAGAGTATCATAGGCATTTTATACTTGCCATGGTATTTATCGTGGCAAAAAACAAATTAAGAAATAATTAAGCACCTTTTAAATAATCTAATAAGTTGAAAATCCAGGATATCTTTTATTTTGTAATTCGTCCTGTTGTATACAGTCTATTCCTTTAATAATCCATTCTCTTGCTTCCTGTTGTGTATTATAGTTGTTAAAACTATTAATTATATTATTTACACTAAAAGATGAAAATCCATTTTCTTGAGTAGAGTAATACACGAGCTTCAATAAAGGGAAATTTTTGCTATTGAACGCATGCGCAATTGTTTGCTCTGCAAATGTTAAGCCATACATACATGGATCATGCCAATTAATTGCGTTAGATAGAATATTGAAAATAACATTAGGATCAGCTGAAGTTCCTTTTTTAAATTCATTAATTAATAACTGCTGCCTTTGTTCTTTTTGAATTGTAGCAATGTTAGAATTCATCCAGTTGCTTACGTGTTGTTGTAGGTTGGAATCAAAAGTTCTAATTATTTTGTTTGGATCAAAAGATGATCCAGGAGTGGCTGCATAGGCTAGTTTCAACAGATCGAAATTTTTGCTTTTGTATGCTTGTGCTATCCCTTGCTCTGCAAATGTTAAACCACACATACATGGAGCCTGCCAATTAATGCCTTGGGATAAAACATTGAAAATCACATTAAGATCAGCCGAAGTTCCTTTTTTAAATTCATTTATTAATAATTGCTGTCTTTGCTCTTCTTGCAGCGTTTTAACATTAGAATTAATCCAGGTGCTTACCTCTTTTTGTAAATTGGGTTGAAAACTCTTAGTTATTTTATTTACGTCAAAAGATGATCCAGAAGTGGCTGCATAGGCTAGTTTCAACAAATTGAAATTTTTGCTATTGTATGCTTGTGCTATTGCTTGTTCTGCAAATGTTAAACCATACAAGCATGGAGCCTGCCAATCAATGCCTTGAGATAAAACATTGAAAATAACATGTAAATCAGCTGAAGGTCCTTTTTTAAATTCATTAATTAATAATTGCTGTCTTTGCTCTTCTTGAATTTTTTTAATATTAGAATTAAGCCAATGGTAAGCATCTTGTTGTCGGTGAGTCTTCCAAGTACCCGCAATTTTTTCTATATTAATAGGTAATTTTGCTTTTTGAATTATATCATACACTTCTTTCAACAATTCAAGATTTTTGTTACTTACGTAAGCTTGTGCTATTGCTTGTTCTGCAAATGTCAGGTAACTAAAACCACAATTCGCTTGCAAATCAATCCCTGCCGATAAGGATTTAAGAATAACATTGAGGTTAGCCTGTCCCCCTTTTGCAAATTCAAGTGTTACAGCTCGTTGTCTTTGCTCTTGAAGCAAAGACAA
>JACPOX010000121.1 GCA_016191305.1 Legionella longbeachae
AATACCGCAGCTCAACAAGTCTTTTGCCATGATTTCCCCATATTGCCTTGCGAGTTTAATACCTGTTTTTGAATCCAAGTCATATACATCACCATAGACACGAGCGGCAGGCAAAGAACGAAATCCTTGGCGCAAAAATCGCTGCACAAATCCACCCTCATGATCAATCGCTAGAAAAAGAGTTGGATTGGTTTTATTGATTTCATTAACTAATTTTTCTAATTGGGGCAGACTGGTAAAATTACGCGTGAAAAGAATGACCGCACCTACATTTGGGTGCTTTAATATTTCCCGTTCAATTGGTGAAAGCTCTGTACTTTCGAGATCGACCATAAATAAATTAGAGTTTGAACTGGGCATTTTGTGTCCTTGTTGGAATTTGGATGAATAAGACCATACTTCCATCTTTTGATATGATAATATCATGGATTGGTTAATTATTAACATTCCTAAAGCTGGTAATCTGAGTTTGACTTAGCTATCATCGCTTTTTTTGAGTTATTTTTATCACGAATGAACACTTTTTCCTGTGAAGTGCTTTATAAGCACTCAGCTACTCAAGCACGCGTGACACGCGTTAGTACAGCTCATGGTGAATTTATAAGCCCAGTTTTTATGCCGGTCGGCACGCGCGCGGGCGTAAATAATATGACTCCTGTTGAATTGCGAAATGCACACAGCCAAATCATTTTAGGCGGTAATACATACCATATGTTGTGTGCCCCAGGAATGGAAATAATCGAAAAAGCAGGAGGTATGCATCCTTTTATGGGATGGCATGGTCCTATGTTAACCGATAGTGGTGGTTTTCAGGTTTTTAGTTTATCTAAGAATAAAGAAATTTGTACTATAGATGAAGAAGGGGCTCATTTTAGATTACCAGGTAGTCAAGGTTTGATTCATATGACGCCAGAGATGTCTCTTGAAACCCAAAAAATCATTGGCGCTGATATTATTATGGCTTTTGATCAATGTACGCCTGATAGTTGTTCTAAAGAAGAAGTCAAACATATTATGACGCGGACACATCGTTGGTTAAAGCAATCAATACAATATCATCAACAATACCCTAATTCACGATATGGTTACCCCCAAGCGCTCTTTGGTATTATTCAAGGGGGTATTTTTAAAGATTTACGTTGTGAAAGTGCTGATTTTGTGTCTTCCATGAATACGGATGGTATTGCGATTGGAGGTGAAACCATAGGTTTTGATATGGAAAGAACAGTTGAGGTCATTCGTTGGGTACGTGATTATTTGCCGGAGAATAAACCGCGCTACACTATGGGGGTTGGCATGTCGCCACAGGACCTTTTAGACGTAGTTGCGGAAGGAGTAGACATGTTCGACTGTGTTGCACCAACACGTAATGCCCGACATGGGTCTTTATATTGTGGTGAGCTGGTTCGAGAGGGGAATTGGTTGCGTTTTGCTAGTGAGTATGAGAATGAACGCATTCAAATAAAAAAGTCATACTTTGCAGATGATCTATCACCTATTATGCCTCAATGTACTTGCTATACTTGCCACAATTATTCACGTTCTTATTTGCATCAATTAGCCAAGCAAAAATCGAATTTGTTTACTGCTTTGGCGAGTATTCATAATATTCATGTAATGCACGATGTTTGTGATAAAATGCGTGCTTTAATAATAAACGAAAGTTCAACCTAGGGGGCAACAGACTCTAGTACAAAGTCAGTAACTTTGACTAGATTCAGCCGGATTTAGGTTCAATATACGCTATCAATTAATTTTTACAAAGATGACAGGAGATATAATGGTTGTAATTAGCACATCTAAAGGTGATATTCATTTACAGTTAGATACAGAAAATACTCCCGCCACAGCAGAAAATTTTCTTAATTATGTACGCAGTGGTTTTTATAATAATACAATTTTCCACCGTGTTATTGCAGGTTTTATGATTCAAGGAGGTGGGTTCGATTCAGATATGAAACAAAAATCAACTAATGAGCCCATTAAAAATGAAGCTAAGAACGCAAAGCCCAATAAACGAGGCTCAATTGCAATGGCTCGAACCATGGATCCGCATTCTGCAAGCGCTCAGTTTTTTATTAATGTTGCTGACAATGGCTTTTTAAACTATAGCGGTGAACATATGCAGGGATATGGTTATTGTGTGTTTGGAGAAGTTGTTGAGGGTATGGATGTTGTCGATGCGATTGCCAAAGTGAAAACTGGACAAAGCATGGGGCATGCAGATGTTCCGGTTGAGGAAGTGAGTATTATTGAAATCAAAGAAGTTTCGGATCAATAAAGCTCCAACATTTTTACTTCCTAATATAGCTTGGATTATCGGGCTATATTATCCTAAAAAAGCAGTAGACATTCGTAGTAGAGGTCCACTGCTTTTTTAAGGATTATTTTTTTCTACGTGCTTTAATATTTTCTGAATAGTCAAATATTGGTATTTCAATATGGAAAAAAATAGCAACCAGGCGCACTGTAAATATACTTACCAATGTTATAATTACATTGATATTTTCTGGGACTTGATAATAATTCAGAATAATAAAAAGTAATGCGCCAGCAAGAGCAATGACTGCATAAAGTTCTTTTCTTAGTACCAATGGAATATCGTTACATAAAATATCACGTAACATGCCGCCACAAATCCCAGTGATCATCCCGCTCATGATTGCAATGCTTGGGGATAAACCATGATTTAGCGCTTTTTGTGTGCCAATAATCACAAATGTTGATAGTCCAAGTGCATCCAGGATTAAAAATATTTTTAAGATTCTAAGTAAGGAATGGGCAATAAATATGGTGAGAAAAGCGAATAATGAAGTATATAACAGGTATTCAGGATGAATAACCCAGGTCAATGGATACGTATTAAACAAGGTATCTCGTACCGTACCTCCACCTAATGCAGCAATGCTCGCAATAAGCATGACACCGAAAAAATCCATTTTTTTGCGGCCAGCGGCTAATGCACCAGTAACTGCTTCGACACAAATACCTATGATGAAAAGATAATGGAGTAACATATGGACGCCATGTGTTTTAAAAATTCAATCATATCACTATTTGGTCAAATGGAGAAATATGGCTTTACCAATCATTTAGCATCTCAATCATCACTAGACTTCTACTAAAAAAGCAATTGCTCTTTTAAGGTTAAAAGATATGACATTTTTTCTCATCTTTAATTTCAACGAATCGGTCAAATCTTATGCAAAACAAGCTCAGAATACGGAGTAAGCTATTATAATTAAACAACATACCATCCATAGTAATTGTTCGCTGTTTAAAATCATCTCTAAATTTTTTCAAAGCATCATTTAATGGAACCAGGCTCTTTGTGGTTAAAGATCTTTTGTAAACGTCATCTAGTGACAACAAGATCGAACTGTAATGGCATTAGACTTAACAAAATGAACGTCGTATAATCTTAATTTAAAGAGCGATAATAGGGGCTGTTGACAATTCTACTATTCTGGCCAAAATGGGCTAGCGAATTGTCAACAGCCCCTATTTTTTATCAATGTTTTATTAGTGAACTTCTATGAAGATTGTCATTAAAGTAGGTACGCAAAGCATTTTAAAATCAAATGGCATGCCAATAGACCACATCTTACTTGATTTGGTTTTACAAATTGCCACATTACAAAAATCGGGTCATCATGTTATCTTAGTTAGCTCAGGTGCAGTTGGATCTGGTCGCAAAGTTGCACGTAATTATCTTGAAAAAGAACAGCGAAATTCCGTGGGTGAAAAACAGCTTTTAGCCTCATTGGGGCAGCATGAACTTATGTCTATTTACGCTGGCCTTTTTAAAACGCATAACATATTGGTTTCACAGATTTTATTAACGAAACAAGATTTTCAAACAAGACAACATTATTTAAATATTACAAGATTACTTAACGAATTGTTAAAACATAAGAATATAATCCCAATTATTAATGAGAATGATTCAGTTGCTATTGAAGAACTGATGTTTACTGATAATGATGAGTTAGCTGGTCTTATTGCGGCTCAAATTAATGCCGACAAATTAATTATTTTGACAAACGTTAATGGTGTTTTTACTGGGCATCCTAGTGAACCTGACTCACAATTAATTAAACTTATTGATCCAAATCAAAATTGGCCAAACGTTTCTTCTGCGAAGTCTGAACTTGGTCGCGGTGGAATGCTGAGCAAGTTAAACACCGCAAGAAAAATGTCTAGCCTAGGCATTTCCACTACAATAACCAATATTAATGAGCCGGATGTATTAGCCCAGGTTGTTGCTCAAAAAGAATTAGGAACCACCGTTATCACACATAAGAAGAAATCAAATATCAAACGATGGATTGCTTATAATAGTGATAAAAAAATGGGGTCAATTTCTATTAATCAAAATTTATCAACTCTCTTAAAAGAAAATACCCGCATTGTCAGCTTATTACCCGTAGGCATTGAAAAATGTATGGGCGAGTTCAAGAAGGGTGATTTAATAGAAATTATAAATCACGAGAATCAAAAAATAGGTGTTGGTATTGCGCGTTATGATTACAAAAAGTTACATGAATATTTAGGAGAAAAAAATAGACCTGCCTTTATTCACTATGACCATTTGCATCTTTTTTAGGATTTTTCTCAATGTATGATCAAATTATTAATCAATTGAAATGTGTCAAAGAAACAGCGAATCTGTTAATGCTCTTATCTGATGACATACGTAATTTAGTGTTATTAAATCTCGCTGATTCTTTACGGAACAATAAGGCTGAAATACGTTTAGAAAATCAAAAAGATTTAGTTAAATGCAGTGTATTTACTACCCCCTGATCGGGAAGCATTGCCTATTTTATTAGAGGCGATTGATTTTATCGATGTCTGTATTCCTAGAGGAAGCCAAGATTTGATTCGTTTTGTAAGAAATAATGCAAAAATTCCAGTAATTGAAACGGGTGCAGGCATAGTTCATACTTATTTTGATCAAAGTGGAGATGTCGAAAAGGGGCGTTTAATTATTAATAATGCTAAAACAAGAAGAGTCAGTGTTTGTAATGCCTTAGATACACTCATTATTCACGAAGAACGTTTAAGCGATTTAAATCAATTGGTTGAATTACTTTCGCAACATAATGTTGAACTTTTTGCAGATGAATTAAGTTATCAAGTGCTAAAAGAAACCTATCCCAAAGCTCTGATTCATCCAGCAACAGAAGGCGATTATGGTCATGAGTTTCTCAGTCATAAAATGTCAATAAAAACAGTTAAATCTATTGAAGGCGCAGTTTCCCATATTAAAAAATATTCATCTAAGCACAGTGAAGCTATTATTGCTGAAGAGGAAACAGCAATTGCTTATTTTTTAAAACAAGTAGATGCTGCGGTTGTTTACGCAAATGCCTCAACTGCTTTTACAGATGGCGGTCAGTTTGGTATGACGGCTGAAATTGGCATAAGTACACAAAAAATTCATGCACGGGGTCCTATGGGGCTGGAAGCGTTAATGAGTTATAAATGGTTAGTTTTAGGAGATGGTCAAATTCGTGCTCTCTAGTCTGAAACCATAAGTTATTTGGTAATTGAATCATAGAAAAATCCTAAATTTAAGATTTTATCTGTTTGCTTTCACGAGGATGGCTAAAATGCTTCAATGTAGCCAATGCCAGGTCAATGATTTTTTTGGACTGCTCTTCGCTAGCTTTGATTAAACTAACATCATTAATTAATTCGATTAAGAAGTTCGGAATTTCTTGCTCCAAAAAAGTCCCATCATATAGGCAGGAAGCTTTGGAAAAAATATAATGAAGCAAATTTTTACTAATGGAGATTTTATCTTGGGAGATCTCCTGCTCATTGTTTAAGTCTCCAAATAATAACCATCCCGGGGAAACAAAAAGTCTCATCGCTATTTCTGCTAATTTAACAGGTTCAGGAATTGCTTCTCCACGGAGATACTTTCGGCATATTTGTACTGAGTAGCCCGTAATTTCAGAAAGCTTATGAATGCACACCCCTGAAGTAGAACGTTGAGAATTAAATCCAGCAGCGATCATTGCATCACGTAAACGGTACGCAAACTGTTTTGTTAAATTCATTTTTTCCATAGCACTCCAGCCCATATAAGCAAAAACCTAGAAAGAACTTCGTATTAATATCCCTCATCCGAGCAGGCAAAGTGGCTGTAAAATGTAGGTTGGCCCCAGGCCCAACATGAGCGCCAGCCAAACATATAGACCTTTATTGGGCCAGGAGCCCAACCTACAAATCCTTAACTTAATACTAGCGCTCCCAGTGGGAATTTAACAAAGTGTAACAAAGCGAAATTAAATCTGCAAATAAAGAATTATTGGAAACTTAATGTTTCCTTTGGAAATTACTGATTGACAATCGAAACTAAATGATTATAATCCTCAGCTGAAACCAATGGAAAGGTTTTGATAAAAGTCCAAAAAAAGGGTGCTTGTGATAGACGATGGAACAAATATCACAAAGCAATCTGGTTAAACGGAAAAAGTGGTATAACCATAGCGGTTAACTTCGCATCTCAATGGCCTGAATGATTCCCCTCCATTCAGGCTTTCTAAGGTTTAAGAAGTTGCGTTTCATACGCAGATAAGATCATTGAATCTTTCATATTCCTGCGTTTTCTCGTGATTAATTTTAATCCGCTAGAGAGTTCTTCAAATGATTTTTTATCTTATAGCAATTAAAATCTTTTACGGGGTCACGTAGAAAGATCGATCTTAGAGGAGGGTTTGACCAAGACATAATACCAAGCACTCAGTTTAAATTTTAGGTAATAGTAGGGTCAAACATGACTTTTCGTGAACTGTGCTGAAAAATTACAAAAAAAATTTAAATGATTTGATTTGTCATATCACCTTATTATATACTTGCTTCCAATGTATTTTCAGGTCGATTTATAGGCACGTAGCTCAGTGGTAGAGCACCACCTTGACATGGTGGTGGTCGGTGGTTCGATCCCACTCGTGCCTACCATGCAACTGAATTTATTCTTGGAGATGCTTCTTCATTCGCAGTGATGCCTGAGGTTAACTCCATTTAAATGAAAGTTTATGCCCTGTCCAGCAGGGCTTTTTTTTTAAAAGAAAGTGCTTACGGACATAAATCATGCCAAATATTAAATTGCCTGATGGCAGTATAAAACATTTTGAAGCGCCTTTAACTGTATATGATGTAGCTTATAGCATCAGTCCTGGACTGGCTAAGTCAGCATTGGCAGGTCGTGTGGATAATCGTTTGGTTGATACTTCTTATCTTATAGAAAATGATAGTGCACTAGTCATCATAACTGAAAAGCAAGCAGAGAGTTTGGAGGTTATTCGTCATTCTACTGCTCACTTATTAGCTCAAGCGGTTAAAAGCCTTTTTCCTTCAGCGCAGGTGACAATAGGTCCAGTTATTGAAGATGGTTTTTATTATGATTTTGCTTTTCAAAGAGCATTTACTCCGGAAGATTTGGCATTAATCGAAGAAAAAATGATGGAGTTAGTTAAAGCCAATTTTCCTGTGACTCGCAGAGAATTGCCTCGAGATGAAGCAATTAATTATTTCAAAAGTATAGGCGAGGAATATAAAGCGAAAATCATTGCTGATATTCCTGCGAATGAAGTCCTGTCTTTGTACAAGCAAGGTGATTTTGAAGATCTTTGTCGAGGTCCTCATGTTCCATCAACAGGTTTTCTGAAGGCATTTAAGCTCACTAAATTAGCTGGTGCATATTGGCGTGGTGATTCCAATAATGAAATGTTGCAGCGTGTTTATGGGACTGCTTGGACAGATAAAAAGTCTTTAGCAGACTATTTGTTTCGTATAGAAGAAGCTGAAAAACGAGATCACCGAAAATTAGGCAAAAGTTTGGAGTTATTTCATTTTCAGGATATTGCGCCGGGTATGGTTTTTTGGCACCCCAAAGGTTGGACTATTTACCAGCACGATTTTGGTTATCAAGAAATCAAAACTCCCCAATTAGTAGATAAAGTACTTTGGGAAAAATCAGGTCATTGGGATAACTTTAGAGATGAAATGTTTGTCACTGAGACAGAGAATCGTCACTATGCAGTGAAGCCAATGAATTGCCCATGTCATATTCAAGTCTTCAACCAAGGTTTGAAAAGTTATAGGGATTTACCCTTAAGATTTTCTGAGTTTGGTAATTGTCATCGATGTGAACCCTCTGGATCGCTACATGGCTTGATGCGAGTACGTAATATGGTTCAAGATGATGCCCATATTTTTTGTACTGAAGATCAAATTCAATCTGAAGTCTCCATGATGTTAGAATTGGTTCAATCTGTGTATGCAGATTTTGGTTTTAATGAGATTAAATATCGTTTGGCCTTGCGCCCTGAAAAACGGGTAGGGAACGATGATGTTTGGGATAAGTCAGAAGATGCTTTAAAAAAAGCGATGAAAGATAGAAATATTGAATGGGTTGATGCACCGGGTGAAGGTGCTTTTTATGGACCGAAAATTGAGTGTTCGCTAGCAGATTGCCTGGGAAGAATTTGGCAATGCGGAACGATACAAGTTGATTTCTCGATGCCAGGTCGTTTAGATGCAACTTATATTGCAGAAGATGGCAGTAAACACACACCCGTAATGGTGCATCGCGCAATTTTAGGTTCTTTTGAACGCTTTATGGGAATTTTGATAGAACATTATGCTGGAAAATTCCCTTTATGGTTAGCGCCAATTCAAGCTGTTGTATTGACCATTAGCGAAAAACAAAATGAATATGCCCAGAAAGTAACGAATACTTTGCAAAAAAATGGAATTCGTGCAAACTTTGACTTGAGAAATGAGAAAATTGGTTTTAAAATTCGCGAACACACATTACAGAAAGTTCCCTATCTTTTGGTGATAGGTGATAAAGAAGTTGAAACAAGCCAGGTCGCTGTACGTTCACGTGAAGGCGTAGATCTAGGTGTGATGACAATAGATACAATTTGTGATACCTTGACGCAAGAAATTGCTAGTAAAGGATCAATAACTAATTAACAAGCAGGGGGGGTTAAACCATTAGTGCACCAACTAAGCGTGAAAGTGATCGCGCACGAATAAATGAACAGATCAATGTACCTGAGGTACGCTTAATTGATGTCGATGGTAATCAGGCCGGAATTGTCTCAACACGTGAAGCCCTGCGTGCAGCGGAAGAAGGTGGATTGGACTTGGTGGAAATATCTCCAACTGCCAAACCCCCGGTTTGTCGCATTATGGATTATGGAAAGTTTCTCTTTGAACTGAGTAAGAAACAAGCTGAGGCTAGAAAAAAGCAGAAGCAAATTCAGGTTAAAGAATTAAAATTCCGTCCTACGACGGAAGATGGAGATTATCAGGTCAAGCTACGCAACCTGATCCGTTTCCTAAATCATGGTGATAAAGTCAAAATTACGCTACGTTTTCGTGGTCGTGAGATGGCTCATCAAGAACTTGGTATGAAGATTCTTGAGCGTATCCAGCAAGATACTGTTGAGGTTGCAGTTGTAGAACAACATGCGAAACGCGAAGGGAGACAATTGCTGATGGTATTATCACCCAAAAAAACTAAGTAGCTGAAAAATGCGGAGTATATTGTTATGCCGAAGTTAAAATCACATCGTGGAGCGTCTAAACGTTTCATTAAAACAGCGAGTGGCAGGGTTAAACGCCGTGGCGCTTATAGAAATCATATTCTCACCAAGAAGTCTACCAAGGCAAAACGTCACTTACGTGTGGGTGCTAGTAGTCTGAAGCCATGCGATGCGCGTCTGGCCGAGCGTATGTTGCACGGTAGTTAAGGGGAGAATGAAAAATGCCAAGAGTTAAACGTGGTGTGATAGCGAAAGCGCGTCACAAGAAAGTTTTGGATCAAGCAAAAGGTTATTATGG
>JACPOX010000122.1 GCA_016191305.1 Legionella longbeachae
ATGGGATTACAGAAGGGTTTCATCGAAAGATGAAATTGATACAACGAAGAGCTTATGGTTTTAGGAATTTTGAAAATTACAGAGTGCGTGTTAAGGTGCTCTGCGGGTGATTATAGCTGCCCCCTTAAATGGGAAAGAGCCGTAAAACTCTTAAAACCCTTACTGGGATTGGTCGGGACGGAAGGATTTGAACCTTCGACCACTAGCACCCCATGCTAGTACGCTACCAGGCTGCGCTACGCCCCGACTGGAGGCAAATGATAGCGAAGTCTCAGATAAATAACAAGAGATTATCCTTGTAAATATCTTGAGATTTTATTTCACTACAGATAGTGCCTCTTGAGGAACATTAGCAAAAAAGCAAAACATCACTTTTATTCCAATAACACTTTGATTTTTTGCGCTTCAAATTTGGAATGCGATATTAAAACATATTGATTGCAACTGAGTAACTCTGCATATTGTAAGGCTGTTATGGCGTTATTTAATATCTGTTTTGCTAAATCAGGTGAATCTTGTATAATTAAAGCAGCCGCGGTACCCATTTGTACTGAAGCCACATATAGTTTATCAATGCAATTCTTTTTTTCCTGTCCTTCAGCTAAAGAAATGACGACTCGTGATAACTCATAACATTGACTGGCTAAAAATTCTTTGCTTGGCTCTGAATATGCACTCATACTACAGACAGGTAAACTGAGAATTAAAACACTTTTTATAATCATTTTAAACATAGATACTCCTGTAAGTTGCCCAATAAACCTGCTTGGCTTCACGCAATCCTTATGCATGAAGAACGAAGTTCCTCCTTAATGGCAAGAACTCCTGTTAACCCCATTCTGATAATAATATAACTAGTCTTTGTGCTTCATCGTGTCCAATCTGGCTTAAGCAAACGCATTAATTCCTGTAATATGTTTTCCTAATACCAAAGTATGAACATTATCTGTACCTTCATATGTAAAGACTGATTCTAAGTTAAGCATGTGACGAATCACATGATATTCAAGACTAATTCCATTTGCTCCTAATAAATTCCTGCATTTTCTTGCTATTTTCAATGCTTCACGACATGCATTTCCTTTCGCAAGAGATATCATTACGGGATTTTCCCGCTGATTATCCTTTATACGACCTATATGTAAGTTAAGACATTGGGCTTTAACAATTTCAGTATACATATCTGCCAAGTCTTTTTGAATAAGCTGAAAAGATGCTAAAGGTTTATTAAATTGGTTTCGCTCTAATAGATAATCTCGAGTAATATCGAAACAGGCCATAGCAGCACCCATGGCACCCCAAGCAATACCGTATCGCGCTTGACTTAGACAACTTAAAGGCGCTCCTAATCCTTTATCACTGCCGGGCAACAGATTTTCATCAGGAACAAAAACATTATCAAAAACCAATTCTCCAGTAAGTGAAGCACGTAAAGACATTTTTAATTTGATTTCAGGACAACTCAATCCTTGGGAGTTAGTCTCAACTATAAAACCACGCACCCCTTCATCAGTTTTTGCCCAAACAATTGCAATGTCTGCAATAGGTGAATTGGTTATCCACATCTTGGCACCATTTAAGCACCAGCCGCCCTTTACTTTTTTCGCATTGGTTCTCATACCGGAAGGATCTGATCCAAAATCAGGCTCAGTCAAACCAAAGCAGCCGATAATCTCACCAGTAGCCATCCCCGGTAAAAAACGTAGTCGTTGTTCTTCATTACCATAACGAAAAATAGGGTACATGCATAAAGAACTTTGCACGGAAACAAAACTACGAAGGCCGCTATCACCTCTTTCTAATTCTTGGCAAACCAAACCATAAGCAACATAAGATGCTTCAGAACCACCGTATTCTGCAGGTAAGGTCAAACCTAACAGCCCCATTTCTCCTGATTTTCTAATAAGCTCGCGCGGAAATTCAGCATTCTCGAAAGACTCAGTCATTAAAGGCATTACATCATTACTAACAAATCGCGTCACGCTATCGCGTATCATTCGCTCATCGTCATTCAATTGTTCATCAAGAAACAATAAGTCGTCCACTTTCTTTCTCCATTTTATCAGACGTTAACGCAATTACAGCTTCAATAATACTTTCTTTACTGGGTAATAAATATTGCCAGGCATTACCCAAAGGAATAAAGCAATCTTTACCTGTAATTCGTCTAATTTTCAAACCAGACGAGGCTTTTTCTAACACTTTTGCTGCTTGTCGAGATAAATAATACCCATTAGCATAAGTTAAAATTACGGTGTCACCTTCACCATGTACCCCAACTTCTCCAGGTTTAATCATGACATCTGGTGCTGGATAATTAGAAAGCCAACCATTATCACCTAGTACGTGTAAATCTTTGGTCATGTATAAAGCGATAGGCTCCAAAAATACAACAACTCTCCCCTCTTCATGTGCCAAACGCACACAAGTACGCAACATTTTGGCAGCATCTGGACCGTTAGAAGGGCAAGCCACAATCACACCGGGTAAATCACGCAATACGGCAATAGAATTATCATTATGAAAATGGCCGCCAAATCCTTTCTGATAAGCCAGTGAAGCAATACGAAGAACCATCGGATTTTGATATTGGCCACTGGAAAAAAAAGATAAAGTCGATGCTTCACCACGCAATTGGTCTTCAGCATTATGTAGATAAGCTAAAAACTGAATTTCTGGAACTGGGATAAATCCATTATGGGCCATGCCAATGGCCGTTCCAAGAATAGTTGTTTCATCTAAAATAGTATCAAATACCCTTCGTTGTCCAAAACGAGCCTGCAAATCAGCAGTCACTCGATAAACGCCTCCCTTTTTGCCAACATCTTCGCCAAACACTAACATATTAGGGTACTGAATCATTAAATCAGTCAAAGCGAAATTAATCTGCTGACATAAGTTTCGTTTTTGGGTTAGTTGGGGAAACGCACTGGCAAACACTTCTGTTCGTTTTGCTTCACTTGGGAGAGGAAAAGCTTGTTTTTTTAGTACCATAGGGACCAGTGAAGACATAACTTCTTCAGCACTAGAAAGTTTAGGTTCTCTAAGAGCTGTTGCAGCTTTGGCCTCAATTAAATCCTTATTATCTTGATAAAGGCTCACGATGTCTTGAATGCTCATCCAACCTTCTCTATATAGAAGGCCCGCCGTATACAACAAAGGATCATGCGCCTCTCTTAATTCTATTTCTTCTTGAGTGCAGTATTGGGATTCAATATCAGAACCAGCATGTCCCATTAAACGCACGCAACCCATATGCAAGAAAACGGGTTGTTTCTTAACTCGTGCCAAATACTCTGCTTCCTGTGCTGCGGCATAAGTATCTGCAATCGATAGACCATCACAGGCAATATAATGCAAGCCTGGACGCTGACTAATTGAACGTTCCACCCAATGAGTGGGAGTTGGTACCGAGATGCCTATACCATTATCTTCGCATATAAAAACTAGCGGTAACGGATAATTTTGTTGTGCGATCCAGGAGCAAGCATTTAATGTAGCTTGTGCTGAAGCATGGTTGAGTGATGCATCGCCAAAGGAGCACAGAATTATCGAGTCAGAGGCCAAGCTACCTTCAATATTTAATTCTTTTGCACGTGTAATCGACAAAGCTGCGCCTAAAGCTTTAGGTAAATGTGAAGCAATAGTCGAAGTTTGAGGAGGTATGTTTAAAGAGACGCTACCAAAAACTTTATGGCGTCCCCCCGAAATAGGATCGCTTGCTGCTGCAACCAGAGAAAGCAAAATATCTCTTACGCCATCCGAACCTTGCATTTTTTTGGCGCGCTGCAAGTAAAAAGCACCACTGCGATAATGCAAAAAGGCCATGTCATCCTGGCGAAAAACCTGCCCCCACACTGCATTACCTTCGTGCCCACTACTCCCAATAGTATAAAAAGACAAACCTTTTTCTTTAAGCTGCCTTGCAATCAAATCCAGAAGACGTGACTTAATTTGCGAATCAAAGAGTTCTATGGCAGTTTTTTTATCCAGTTCTGCCGTATCGAGACTCATTGTACTATTTGGTTTTGGAAAATCTGCGTTTCGTACTCGATTTATAAACTGCTCATCAACTATACTAGTCCTATCTAACATTACTACATCCTGTTTCAGTTATTTTCTGATAAATGAGGTATAGAGTATATACCGATTCAAAATGAACAGGAAGGACAAGTTGTACTCAGAATTAAAAATAGCTAACTGGCAGATATTGGTTAAATAATCTACACTTTTTGTAGCATCCACAAAGAGGGCTAAATAATGAAATGGATTATTCTGCTGGGAAGTATCGTATTAATGGTCGGGTGTTGTTGTAATAATGTAGTTGAATACAGACAAGTTACTGTTACCCCTGTGGTTGAACCTGTAGTATATAGCTATAACTCACAGCCGATAGATGTTACAACAACTACTATTGATTATTATTGATTTAAAAAAAGCTTGCCTGGGTGAAAAGTACAACATAATGTACTCACCCATGCTAAATTAATCTTTGGAAGAATAACCACAATCTTCTTGTGGACAAAGAATCTGTCGACCAAATTTTTT
>JACPOX010000133.1 GCA_016191305.1 Legionella longbeachae
GGGGAAAGGCATTTTGAAATACCATCCTTAAATCATTTTTATTATAAATCTGATTAAGGCTATTACCGTTTGCCAAAACTCATTGACACTCTTAAAGAATTTTTGAAAGCCCATTTTCAAATAAAAAATCAGCACAAAAAGGCATGTATATTTCACCAAGCATAGTCATGCGTTCTAAATCTTTTCTTCCAACAGGTAGCGAATAGTTTTCTTTATTTGATGTCATAGTCTATTTTTTCATTGGTGAATAATTAATATTCTCGATTGGCAATAAATTTTTCTTGCTCAGAAAGCTTAGGTAAATAATCGTCTTATGTAAAGAACACTAAATTCTAAGTTCATGGTTGATCATGATATGATCGCGCGATTGACAAAAACGCAAAACAAGTGGTACTCAATTCTTTTGTCCAAAACGGTAGAAAAAATTAAGATTAATGATATTTTTCTTCAATTAGGAGCTGTTAGTGGAGTCTCTCACAAATGGGAATACTGCATAAATCAATGGAATTGCCGTCATTAAAACCAAGTTACTGTGGCAAAAACGTGTCATAAAACTGTACCCTTAAAACCAAATACTCTAGTTAAAGAGGACTATGAATACGTTCTGCCGCGTGCTGTAGATGCTCACTAGAAAGATGTGCGTAACGCAAAACCATTTCGTAATTTGACCATCCCCCAAGTTGTTGAAGCTCATGTAAAGGTGTACCATTTTGTACATGCCAGCTTGCCCAGGTATGACGTAAATCATGCCAACGAAAATTTTCGATCCTTGCTCGATCTAAAGCTTTTCGCCAAGCATGGTTATTACATCGAGTAACTGGTTTCCCATGATAGGTAAAGACATATACTGGATGTTTTCCTTGCTGAGCATCTAAAATAGCAATAGCTGCTTATTCAATGGCAGAGGAATGTCACGTTTTGATTTAGACTCATCAGCATGAATCAGCGCATGCTTTTTAGTTAAATTAATTTCGCTCCATTTCAATTGTGTCACATTGGATTCTCGAAGCCCTGTCGCTAATGTAAACGCTGCATGTGATTGATCATACCCCAGTTCTTCTAACGATAAAATCATTCGTGATGAGATCGTTAATTTAACAATCAGATCATAGAGGAAGAATATCCCATGAAAGTATTAGAAAAAAATATCGTTAATTTATATGGTGATAAAGGGAAACAATGGTTAGCCTCTCTGCCTTCACTGGTTGAACAGATGGAAATGGCACATCGATTATCAGGATTGAGCCCCGTTATAAACCTAAGCTACAATTACGTACTGTCTGGTTTCCAAGAGTCCCAGCCGATTATTTTAAAATTAGGTCTAGATAGTGCTGGATTCAAACGAGAAGTATTAGCACTTAAATCTTTTGCTGGATTTGGTACTGTTAAAGTTTTGCAAGAAAGTGATGGGATGCTGCTGATTGAACGTGCTGTTTCAGGAATGTCTTTAAAATCCTATTTTCCTAAACAAGATAATAATGCAATTCAAATTACTTGTGACTGTTTAAAGAGGCTACATCAAGCCCCAATACCTCGTGCTCATACATTTCCTCAAATTAAAGAATGGCTCATTGCGCTTGATAAAGACCTCAATATACCAGCTCATTACTTGCATCAAGCAAGACAACTACGAGATAATTTACTTGTGACCTCTTCAGAACCTGTTTTGCTGCATGGGGATTTACATCATGATAATATGCTGCAAAACGGGGATGGTTGGATTGTAATTGACCCCAAAGGTGTAATTGGCGAACCAGCCTATGAGCTAGCTGCTTTTATCCGTAATCCCATACCCGAATTGCTTGCACAAAAAAATGCAGCACATATCATTAGCCAACGCATCGCTCGTTTTGCTGCGATCCTTGAATTACCAGAGCAACGAATCCTTGATTGGTGTTTCGTACAGGCTGTACTTTCCTGGGTGTGGGCTATAGAGGATAGTTGTGATGAAGCATATTTTAAACAATTAACAGAGTTTTTTTGGGAAATTTACTGATGACCAACCATGATAAAATTCATATAGATGTATTTCTTGTTCAACGCCTAATTGCTATGCAATTTCCAGAGTGGGCTTCTCTCGAGATAAAGCCTGTGGAGCTCAGCGGATGGGATAATAAGACTTTTCATCTTGGAGAGCACATGACAGTTCGGTTACCAAGTCACGCTGATTATTCAAGTCAAGTGGAAACAGAGCAGTATTGGCTTCCTAAATTAGCGCCGCAATTACCTTTACTCATTGCTATGCCAATTGCCATGGGTAAACCAGGTCTTGGATATCCCTTGCATTGGTCGATTTATAAATGGATTGAAGGCAACACCGCTTCTATTGAACGCATCAAAAACCTACCTCAATTCGCTGTAGCTATTGCAGAATTCTTAAACGCGTTACAACAGTGCGACCCTACTGGAGGGCCTTTAGCTGGAGAGCATAACTTTTATCGAGGCGGCACACTTGCAACCTATGATGCAGAAACAAGGGAAGCGATTGCCTCTCTTGACGATAAAACCTATGCTGAAGTCACCACTGAGATTTGGAATTTAGCTCTTTCGTCCACTTGGCAAAGTCCCCCAGTATGGGTACATGGTGACATCGCCATTGGTAATATACTTGTAAATAAAGGTCAGTTAAGCGCCGTTATTGACTTCGGACAACTATGCATCGGCGATCCAGCATGTGATTTAGCAATCGCCTGGACATTATTTACTGGAGAAAGCCGGGACGCGTTTCGTGCAACACTAAAGCTCGATAGCGCAACCTGGGCTCGTGGTCGTGGTTGGACACTATGGAAAGCATTATGTTGGGCATTCCCAGGTGAAAAACGCATAGATTGGCGTGTTGTTGATGAGGTAATTGCCGAACATCGGCGCGAATACAAGTAAGAAGATAAATTTTGGATGCAACTATATCTAACTCCATAGTTTCTTTTAAAAGGCGTACATATAAACCCACTACTTGTCTTCGCTATGTACGCCATATCCTCCATCAAAAAGTGAACCATCGGGTAACCGTATTAGCGTATACCAGCACTCATCAGAATTTTTCACCATAATGAAGGCAATGGTTACTTTTTCAATGAATTTTTGATTCCATAGTTTAAAAAAAGCATAAGCAAATGGTCCACATGGACCAGAGTTAATCGCAGGTTTGTCAAAATTATCACCAGCAATTTTGACGTACTCATAGAGTCTATTCACCTCATTAGATAATTCATTGAGTAGTCTTGTAAATAGTGTTACTTTCTGCATTCATAAACAATTGACTCATCATCGTTATCTGGGGCAGCATCGTGTTCAAAGGCTTTAATCGTTCGAATATGTTTAAAGCCGCAACCGTTAAGGATTTCAATCAACTCACTTGGCTCATAAATTCGTACCTTTAATTCTTCAATTTCAGTACGAATAATGCTGTTGTGATGAATAAGCTCATATTTACCCATAGAGGAACAGACATTGCCTTCAAGTGTTGCACAGGATGAGAGCATAATCATTGTTCCATCAGGTCGGTTCCATTTTGATCCACGCCAAATGTTAAGCGGTGGTACCGCTTTATGCGTTTCGCCTTCAAATAATAAAACACCATCATCACTTAGATGATCATAAAACGTTTTTATAGCTGATTTAATTGCTTCTGGATCTATAATCAAGCCGAAGGATCCACTAGGAATAAAAATCAAACTGTATTTTTCCGTCCTTTTTAAATCCTCAACAAAACCTTTCCATACTGTTGGTTTAAGATTTCTATCACGAGCTTTAGCATGCAATGCTTCAAGCATGTTGTCACTTGCATCAAAGCCATGGATATTAAATCCTTCTTCAAACAAAGGCAAAAGAAAACGACCCGTACCACACATTGGCTCTAATATTGGTCCAGTTGCATTCAAAGCATAAGCTCGATAAAAAGCATATGCGTCTGCCTCTGGCTTGGGCTTACTTAAATCATAGACCTCGGTGCAAAGACTAAGGTAGGTATTCAATTTCTTCATTGGTTTTTCTCCAGATACAATTTCATCCCTTCATGGCTCGCTTCAAAACCCAATTTCTCATAGAATTTTTTTGCTCTTAAGCGTTTTTTATTGGTTGTTAATTGAATAATTGAGGCGCCTTTGGATTTCCCATAATTGATTGCAGCATTCATCATCCATTCACCAATTTTTTGACCTCTATAGTGTTCAGAAACTCTTACAGCTTCAATCTGCATTCGAGTTTGGCCGGTAAAAGTAAGTGAGGGCATGATCGTTAAATGGCATGTCCCAATCATTTCATCGTCGTTTTCTACAATCATCAAGTATTGATTAGGGTCAATGTCTATCTTTTGGAACGCAGCGATGTAGCGCTGATCTAATGCTGACTGCTTGTTTTCTCGTGTTTTGCCAAGCTCATCTTCAAGCAGAAGAGTCACAATCAAAGGTAGATCATTTATATTGGCTTTACGGTGTCTGATGTTTAATGGATCAGATTTATTGCTCATGTGTTCCACCATTGTTATTTTTTAACTTGAATGTATATTCTAAAATGTTTGCTGCTGCCTGAACTGCGGACAAGGCGCTGACATCTAATTCCAACAAATTTGGATGGTTTATGTGAATGAGTTGCTCTCTTTGACGTACGTCTTGAGGATCCACTGATTTCCATCGTATTCTTCTAGAAGGTTCCGTGATACGTCTAAGATTTTCTTCTTCTGAGATGAGTAATTTCACAGGAATAAAGATTGAGTTGCGCTTTAATGCCATTGTTTCTACTTGTATATAGCAATCCCGATCGCCTTTATTTTCATACAGGCAATTGGTTAAAACATAATTATGGTTTTGTTCCATAGCGATGAAATCAAAAACAGCAGTGCGAATGCGTCCTATGGCATCCCATCCAAACTCAGGGATTTTGCTAAAGCCGTCGTAATTCAGCAATGCAAAAATTGGATTGTTGATGAGTTGATTATCGCAAACAATAAAACCATGTTTCTTCAATTCCTGGCTAATTGTATATTTCCCAGTACCAGGATGACCAAACAAGTAGATAATATAGGTACTGTTTTGTTTTATCATCCATAGCTCATTTGTATCTGGTTGTAAGCCGATTTTCTTAAAGCCCGCTTTTTCGTAAGCACGAATTGCCGCAAATTGGATCTTTCAGGATCAACAAAAATATGCGTATATGAAGCCGCATATTGGTTTAAGAATGCTGTAATTGCAGATGCACCAATGCCGCGTTTCAAATAATCTGGCTCACCTATCAACACATCAAAAGATCCAAGGCATAGAGGCAAACCTTGAAGTGATTTTGGGCGTGGAAAATCATAAGCATCATAGAGTTGAATGTAGCCAATAGGTTTCTCATCAACACAGATAATATAAGGATAGATCGGCTTAGGAATACCATGAACCAACTTATACCCTTTGACATAATCTGCATATTTTTTAGAAATCAATTCCTCCGTCCAATTGACATTCTGAACCCACCATGTTTTCACATGCTCTGTTTGAAACCACTTCAGTAATAGCGAAAAATGTGATTCAGTGAGTTGCGTGAACGTGATCTTCATAGGCTATTTTATCTCTTCTATATAGCGTAACAAGTCCCCAGGTTGACAATTAAGAGCAAAACAAATGGCATTTAAAGTTTCTAAACGAATTGCTTTAGCCCTACCATTTTTTAAAATCGATAGATTTTGAATCGTAATTCCAACCTGCTCTGCTAAATCTTGTAATTTCATTTTACGCCTGGCGAGCATTACATCTAATTCAATTATAATAGACATTAAGGCTACCTTATACTGTTAGTTCTTGTTCTTCACTCAATTGCTGTCCCCATTTCATGACTTTCCCCATCATGATCAATATTATTGCAAAACAGATTGCAGTTAAGTTACTCACATCAAACGTAATTGAAATAGTACGTTGACCAGTTGGATTATTCAGCGTGGCGCACAAAGAGAAGAATACTTGACTTAAGGGTTGCAGTAATAGTGCACTAAGCAAATAAAGAATACCTAATTTTCGATACGATTTCGTATTATATAGATTAAATACAACTCCTTTGGAATAATTTTTAGATAAGCGCATCAAAATTAAGGTGCTTATAAACAAAGGAAGCACGCTAATTATTGAACCAATAAAACCTAAAAGTCTAGTAAAAGGTGTAAAATGCACAACAACAAGGTCAAAGTTCTGAGTGGCAAAATGAGGTACCCCATACATACCAAATAAAAAAGCCCCAACTTGAGTCATTGGCGCAACCCAAGGGATAATAGTGAGTAAAATAAGCAAGACGAAAAGTACGCGCAAAAAATATAACGTCCATTTATTAGTGGTAAAAAGTTTTTTGCTATTCTGATTCATAAGATGGCCTTATTAAAGTAAGATAATTAGCCATCTATTCTACTCTATAAAAATTGAATATCAATATTAATTTATCGTTTTACATTAACTTTTTATTTTAATATGGGTATAGTGATAACCAGCAGTGAGTATATTTTATGAAAGAAACAGTAATGCTAAATAATAGTCTCTTGGAGGAACTAAAACAGTTTCCACTACAAGCTGTTATATGGGGCATTTTGGAGAATACTAATAAAGATCGTATTGTAGCACTACCCAATAATTCTATTTTACTCATGGAAGAAAGTGATGACCCTTTTGTATTTATTGCAGGAAAGGTGATACCTGAAACCATAGATGCAGCAATCGCTCTTACAGCCAACGCAAAGTACCCTATGATTTACTGCCAACCAAAATATCACCATTTATTTTTAAAAAGAAACTGGGACTTTCATCTTCGGGCAGAAATGAAATTAAATAAGGCATATACTCCCCTATCCATTGAAGATAGTTTCGTTATCCAGCCAATAGATTCAATAGATTTTTTTAAAAAATGTCTTTGGTTCAAAGAAACCTCTGACCGCTACGGATCAGCTGAACAGTTTTTAAAATTTGGATCAGGTTATGCTTTATGTAAAAATGGGCATATTATCAGTGAATGTTATACTGATTATCTGGGCGGTGGCTAAGCCTGAAAAAACTCTCCGCTTCTTAATTTTAAAAAGTATTCTTTTTTGCAGCTTGTTGTGATTCGATAAACAGCTGTATTGAAATCGGCACCGATAGGAAGAAAGGAAATAACTTTCACTTCTAGCCCATAAGCATCTTGTAAACATTTGACGATTTCTTCATCTTTGAGATCAGGTTTTGTTAGCATAGTTGGGTATCCCAATATCAAATTTACTCCTGCCACTGGCGCATGCCATAAAATAAAAAGTGCTCATGCCTTCCTCGAGTAAATATTATTTTTAAATAAAGCCTCAAACCCAAGTTTTTGATAGACTTCAAGCCCCAAATCAGATGATTCTAAAAAGCAATAACGAGCGCCAAACCTTTTGGCTTCTGATAAAACATAACTCATAAGCCGCGTTGCATATCCTTTCCCTTGAAACTCAGGCAAGGTGCCAACATCGTCGATTCTTGCAATGCCAGCTTGCAATGAAAGGGTAATCGATGCGATTGGTTTTTCCTGTTTATATAAGCTGAAATGGCAAAGATTAATATTCCTTTTTAAAGCATTTTCATGAGTGGTTGCATAGATCGAACAAATTTCAAAAGTAGATTCAAATGCCCCTATCAAGGGCATCATCCAATCATTTAATTGATCATCATTCGCTTTGATCATAGTTTCATCATAAAAACTCGCAGTTTGGTCAAATGAAAATTTATCTAAATTCACAGCCATTGAAACTGATTTGCTTTTCTGGAGATAACCCATTGGGGTTAAAACATCTGCCATTTGAGGCGTGCACAATTCTTGTGGAATGATCACATCAAAACAAAGGTTACTCTGGTCGAAAAATTCCTTTCCTTGGATTAAAATTTTATCCAGACCGTTTGTGTTTTTTGTAACGTAAATAAAATTCAGCTCAGCACCGCCAGTCATATAAGCCTTAGCACCATCATCTAAATTTATGCATTTTAAGGAAATCCCTCTGAAAAAATAATCTTCGATCTGGCGATATAAAATTATTAAAGGAACATTCATATGCCACCTCTGTCTTTTGATTCAAATGAATAAATAATCACTACCATCTAAAAATAAAATCATAGGATAAGGTGTTGCCTGTTTATCATAATCAGGAGGCAAGTAGACCCAATATTTTCGTGTTGATTGTTCAATATTTTCGTAATAGCCTGAAACGTTGTCTCAAGTAATTCCTTTAATTTCATGGCGCTATTTTCCATCCGAAAAGCTTTCAGTATATTAAATATATTATATAATAGAATTTTTTTCCTAGTAGAGGTTAATTAGATGACGCGTCTATCGCCAAGATCAGACTTCTAGGATTCTCTCCAAAGACAAATTAAAGGAATATCATGCATTGGATATTATTTCTTCATATATCTGCATTACTTTGCTGGAGTGGTACTTTGCTTTATTTGCCCACATTGATAAGAAATATCAGTAGCCATAAAAAGGTGTTCTCTGTTGCTCCCCAAAATACTTACAGTGAAAAAGATATTCCTCGTATTCTATTTACCTTAATCTTAACGCCTATAGCCTTGCTTACAATTATCTCAGGCACAATACTGTTCATACAAATGAAAACTATTGCAATTTGGCTTATAGTCAAATTAACATTAGTGAGCGGATTATCTATATGCCACGTATTGAATGGCTTGTTAATTTTAAGGATGGAAAAAAAAACTGGCAAACCAGATAGATTCGCATGTTGGAGTTTAACTGCATCAACGCTCCTATTAATTATAGGGATACTTTATTTGGTGTTGGCCAAACCTGGATTTAAATAGCGATGATTAATTCGTTTCTAAATCTACCCCAACCCCAAACTCATAGACTAATCGACCACCTAAAATACTGGTTAAAGAGATTAAAAAAGCAGTTAAAAATGACATATAGATGCCAAAGGGCATTATATGACTCACTGTATCATTAAGTCGAAGTTGCCAATTAAACGATGCTAAAGAAAGCATCATAACTGCGAGGACAGCATGACACCAGGAAGTAA
>JACPOX010000134.1 GCA_016191305.1 Legionella longbeachae
CTCCAAGGACTTGTACGCAGTAAACAAATGATTGCTATTTTACTTATTATTGAAGCAGTCGTTTTTTTTGTAATCTACAACCAGATGAATAGTACTTTAATTTTATTTGCAGAAAATAACTCAGATCATAATTTATTTGGATTAACTGTATCACCAGCTCATTATCAAATACTTAATCCATTATTAATCTTAGCTATAGGTAGCCAGCTTCCCCGTTTTTATAAGATTTTTCCTCGTTTTACCATCCCTTATCAATTTGCTGCAGGAACATTTCTTGCAGGCGCGGCTCTTTTGGTTATGAGTTTTGCTGCAAATGAAACTAGTAATGGGATAGTGAATGGCAATTACATTGCATTAACCTATATCCTCATCTCCATTGCAGAATTATGGGTTAGTGCTATTGGTTTAAGTATGGTAGGTCTATACTGCGATAAAAATTCGATTGCGTTTGCCATGGGGGTTTGGTATCTCGCAAGTTCCATGGCACATGCAATATCAGGTAGAATCGCGGCTTGGGTCGCCATACCAACCACAATTCACTCTCCCCTGGAAAGCCTGCCCTATTACAAAAATTACTACTTAGTTTTAGGATCAAGCGCGATTGGACTAGCTATAATCATGTATCTTTTTGCTTATATTTTGCAAAAAATAATGAGAGGAAAGAATGTTATTTTAGCTTAGCACAATAAACAATATTAAATAGAAATTTTTAATTCAATCCCATCTATCAAAGAGCAAGAATATCTCGTTATACGTACTCTATGAAATAATACATGTTTGGTGGGACTTTAATTCTTTTGAATAACTTGCATAACCTAACAAATTATCATCGTCTTTCCTCGGGTAGAATCCGCCATACAGCCAAGCTTGTTGTGGACTGAGATCAGCTCTATCAACCAAGCGACATTCCAGTTTTTTCTTTTGTTTATTTTCTTTATCAATAGATATCATTTTTAGTTTAACACTCTGAAGAGGAGCATTTTTTTCTAAATAATCTTTGTCTCTAAGATAAATTACTTCCAAAACAGGAGATCGAAACGACCAGTCTACTTGGAATATTTTTTCTGGGTTAGCTTCTTTGGTGAAAGAACTAGAATATGTGATGGCATCTTCTTTATTGTTAAACAATAACACAGGAGAGTTTATGTTGGCCGTGGAAAAAGAATCAAATAGTTCATGAGCTTTAATATTTTTCCTCTCTGTTGTACCCCATTGGGCGAAGGAAGAACGAGCATATCTAACAGGATTGCCTACCGTATAAAAAATCTGTTTTTTTCTCAATTCTCGTTCTTCGAAGGTAATTTCCTTAAAAAATTTATTTACAAAAGATAAGTTGCATAACTCCTTAGATTGCAGGAATGAAAAGATCTTATGTCTAATTGGTTTTGGACAGTTATTAATTCCATTTTCGCTATGATTTTCTCTTTTAGTCTGCATGGGAAACCTCGTATTATCGCTATCAATAGATATTTTTTAACTGAATATTGCATTCAATTATCTAAGCCTAAATTATCTTGCTTAAATATTCGATCAGCCCGATAACTTGAACGTACTAGAGGCCCAGATGCCACTTCAAAAAAACCTTTTTTTAACCCTATTTGTCTTAATTCAGCAAAAGTTTCAGGAGTAACATAACGAGTAATGGGTAAATGATTTTTTGTAGGCTGGAGGTATTGTCCTAAAGTAAGGATATCTACATTATGTGCACGTAAATCGTCCATTGTTTGCACGATTTCTTCATCACTTTCACCTAAACCTAACATTAAACTCGTTTTAGTTAATACATCCGGCCTATAACTTTTTGCATAAGCTAAAACATTCAATGTTTGTGCATAACCTGCCCTATTATCGCGTACCGGATGGGTCAGTCGCTCCACTGTTTCCACATTTTGTGCAAATACATCCACACCGCTATCAAGTAATAAAGCGATATCTCGCTGTACTCCCTGAAAATCGGGAGTCAATGCTTCTACTTTGGTTTTTGGGGAGCGTTGCTTTATCGCACGTATTGTTTGTGCATAATGATTCGCTCCACCATCAGGTAAGTCATCTCTGTTTACAGAAGTTAATACAACATAATCCAAATTCATTAAGGATACCGTATTTGCTGTATTTTCTGGTTCTTGGAGATCTAGCCAGCCATGAGGATTTCCAGTATCTACTGCACAAAAACGACAGGCACGCGTACATACCGCTCCCATTAACATGATTGTCGCCGTGCCATGTGACCAGCATTCAGCAATATTAGGACATTTTGCTTCTTCACAAACAGTAGCCAATCGGTGCTTTTGAACTTGCTCTTTTACTTCGGCATAGGCAGGTGTAGTATGATTGACTACACGTAACCATTTAGGTTTAGCTAAACGCTCATAGACAATCCCATTGGGTTTTACCCCATCTTTAATTGCTGTTACACCCTGAGATGTTTTATATTTTTGTCCGCTTTCCACAACAACGGGAATATCAATGAGTTTACTCATGTCATCACCTGAAAAACAAAGAATGATGATAATCCCAAATCATCATAACAATATCAAGTCAAATTTAAAAAGTAAGCACATATAACCAAGATAATTAAAGTAAATAAAGAAGTGGTAAAATAAGAGAGAACAAAAGGATTAATAATTAAAATCAAGGCAATAGCAATCATAAATAATAAACCCATACTACTCAATCTTGCCTGCAATGCTGTAAAACGTTTCATCTGTAACAAAAATAAATATACAATTAAAAACAAAAGTAAAGGCAGTATATATATGCTCTGATAAAGCAATTGATATAAGTTTAATTGCCAGCCGGGGATTTCTTGATTATTTAACCACTGCTCAAATACAGCAGCCAAATTCATGACGCAAGTTTGCTGATAAGTTGTTGTGAACAATCCTAATAAAAAAGCCAGTAAAAAATATAAACTCCCAGTAGTCAGGTTTTTATAATAAAACATTACAAAATAAATCGTAAATAAACCCACTAGTGCAGCCGGAATGCGAAGCCATAGTAACAATTCAAAAAAAATATTGGTTTGTACTTGTTGAAAATAATGGACTAAAGCTACTGAAGAAATGAATAAAAGACTAGCAATAATCTGTTTTTTTCTTTGTTTTTCTATCAAAAGAAAAGCAAGAAACCCTGCAAAACAAAATAATGCGCAAGGACTAAAAGAATCCATAGCGGCAATCAAGATTATATCATTTATACTTGAAGGTTTTTTTCCTAGTTCCGTATCAAATCGATTGGCATTAGACCAATGCCTGAGGGTAGTAACCGTTGTTTGAGTTAAATCACCTTTTTTTGCAATTTGCTGTTTGCAATAATTAATGGCATTTAATAAATCTTTACCTGTAGTTTCCGCTGAAACAAACCCTACCCAACGTGAGTTACA
>JACPOX010000135.1 GCA_016191305.1 Legionella longbeachae
AGCTATTCTATTGCTAATATACCTGCTCAGGACGGTTATATTGAATTACATATAAAGATTGTTGACCATGGTGTAATGAGTCAATGGTTGCAGGAATCAGCGGTAATCGGTACAAAAATTAGACTTAGAGGTCCTTTTGGAAAATGCTATTACTACAACCCAGATAATTTGTCATTTGATATGCTACTGGCGGGAACAGGCACGGGTTTAGCCCCTTTAATAGGTATTATTAAAAGTGCACTCAGTCAAGGCCATCAAGGTGTTATCACTTTGGTACACGGCGGTCGTATAGATGATGACATTTATTATACTGAGGAGCTTGAGACTCTGGCTGAAGTATTCAAAAATTTTCACTACGCCCCTTGTGTGCTGCAGGGGTACGGACGTTATCCTGAAGTTTCAATTGAACGCTGGGTGCTAACCTACCTTAATAGTCCTGATGATACATGGTTTTATGTTTGTGGACCGAAAGAGACAACCAACAAACTTAAAACAACAGCTTTTCTCGCGGGTGTGCCTTCTAAAGCTATTTTTAGTGATGCGTTTCTATAGGGTTATTCACCATATAGAGTAAATATTGCTTTAGATAACCATGTTACCTATATTTAAATATCAATTATCTTGTTTGAGTCTAATATGGATATGTTTGAATTAATCATGAACCGAAGAGCCGTACGAAATTTTAATCCAGGGGAATTAAGTAAGCAAGTAATCGAAAAGATACTTAATGCTGGTCGTTATGCTCCTAGCCCTCAAAACTCTCAGCCATGGCACTTTACCTTAATTCGACGGAAAGAGAGTCTCAAACACTTGGCGGCTGGCGCAAAACACGCTGGTTTTTTATCAAACGCATCGCTTTTAATTATTGTTACCGTCAACCAGGAGGTTGCAATTGATGAGTAAACTTTTATCTTTGATGACTTCTTTTGAACAATTTGGCAAATCAGAATAGAAATTTGCTTGCTGTTTTATTTAATAAGCTTTTACAGGTGAGAGAAACCCTGGTGGTTTAAGTGCCCAAAGTGAACAATTAATTTTTTGTAGAATATTTTCAGCCGTATTGCCAATGATAAATCCTGCTATTCCAGTTCGAGCTACCGTCCCCATGATTAAAATATCTATCTTTTTTTCACTAACCATGGAGGGAATAAGTTCGGTAGGAGTACCTTTCTGATAGTATATCGTTGGATCTTTGATGCTCGCCTCATGAATCAATCTAAGAAGCACATGATACTGTTTCTCGCTCTCACGGATTGTCATTTCATCAATTTCTGTTGCGGATGTATCAATAAATACACTATGACGCAGGTAGTGTTCCAAAATAAAATCCCAGCAAGAAATAACGCTTAAATGACCGTTGTAGTGAGTTGAAAGAGCCTGAGATAATTTTAATAAACTAAGAGCGAGATCGTGACCAGATATTTCCTCATCCTTTGGATCGATTGCAACAGCTATATGAAGATTTTCAGTGGAGTTAAATGGTCGATGTAAAAATAAAGTACAAGGGCATTTTCGTAATAAGGCCATATCTAAAGCCTCAAAACCTTTTGTATCGTCCTTATTTTCTACAGCTTTAATTACAAGATCATAAGACTTGCGGAGTACCCGCTGAATAATCCGAATATCAGGTGTGTCTCCCCATTCAATCTCTATTTTAAAAGATGTTTTTTTCTTAGCAAAAGATAAAGATGCCTTTGCTGTGTCAATTGACTTCTGCATTTTATCTAACAGAAATGCTTCATATGAATTTTTATGATCCTCAAGGCTGTGAGGAAATGAGGGACAAAGTATCAAAATACTTAACTTAGCATTATTTTCCAAAGCCAAACTTATGGCTTGTTGCAACGCTTGTGTATCTTTTCCAAGTCCATTACTTACAAAGAGGACATTATGAAATTGTTTCATTCTCGCATTCTCCCTGCCAGATTGGCAGCTTCAATGTATTTCAATAGATGTTTAAAGTAAGCTTTCTTTATTATTAATAATTGTAGCTTAAATTAGCCTGTTATTTTATTTACAACAAAAATACCTGGAAAATTTTATTTTTCATAAATGAACTGCGCTGTTTATTTATTCTTGTATTATATTAAGTAATTAGCTACGAATAGTTTGCAGAGCGAATAAAAAGGATTTTTTTAAATGCATCATTCACTTCCCTTAATTACCACCATTGCAATGGGATTTGCATTGGCATTAATCTTAGGATTTTTTGCTGTACGCCTTAAAATTCCAGCATTAGTAGGTTATTTGTTAGCTGGGGTTTGTATTGGCCCATATACTCCAGGATTGGAAGCAGATGTTAAAATTGCTCAAGAGCTCGCAGAAATTGGAGTCATGCTGCTAATGTTCGGAGTGGGGTTGCATTTTTCCTTGTCAGACTTGATGCGGGTCCGAAAAATTGCCATCCCTGGAGCAATTTTTCAAATGGCTGTAGCTACAATTCTTGGGGGATGTGCAGCAATAATATGGGGTTGGAGCTACGGAAGCGCTTTAATTTTTGGCCTTTCTCTCTCTGTAGCTAGTACTGTAGTATTACTGAGAGCCCTTGAAGAAAGAAGCGCTTTGGATACCATTAATGGACATATTGCAGTGGGTTGGCTTCTAGTCGAAGATTTGGCTATGATTATCGTACTGGTTATACTCCCACCATTATCACATGGGCTTGGCGGTAATTTACCCGCAGAGATACAACAACCTTTATGGTTTGTTCTTGGACTTACACTCCTGAAAATATCAACTTTTATTGCTCTAATGCTTTTCGTCGGGCGGCGATTTTTCCCTAAAATGCTCTGGCATGTTGCACAAACTGGTTCTCGTGAGTTATTCACTTTATGCGTAATAACCGCAGCGATTAGTATTGCTTACTTGGCTTCCAAATTATTTGGAGTTTCATTTGCTCTAGGCGCTTTTTTTGCTGGCATGATTATGCGGGAATCCTCGTTAAGCCATCGCGCTGCTGAGGAATCATTACCGCTGAGAGATGCGTTTGCGGTATTATTTTTTGTCGCTGTCGGTATGCTGTTTAATCCTGCGGTTTTAGTAGAACAACCACTCCAGGTTTTAATTGTCGTTGGAATTATTATTTTTGGAAAATCGATCGCGGCTTTTATATTAGTCCTTGCTTTTCGATATCCATTGCAATCCGCGTTAATCGTATCAGCAAGCCTGGCACAAATCGGGGAATTTTCTTTTATTCTTGCGGAGCTCGGAGTACGTGTTGGCATGCTTCCTGAAGAAGGAAGAAGTTTTATATTAGCAGGTGCTTTGATATCAATCACTATTAATCCTTTTATATTTAAACTCATAAATCCCATCAATACTTGGGTCAAATCTCACCCTAAATTAACCAGTTTTTTTTCATGGTCGAACGATCCTTTAGCTGAATTACCGATGATAACTAAAGAAGAGTATCTTTCTGGACACGTTGTTCTTGTTGGTTATGGGCGTGTGGGAAAACGCATTGCTTCTTTACTGTCTGAAAAAGCTATTCCTTATGTCATAATTGAAGAAAATCGAGAGTTAATTGTGGATCTTCGAGCTTCCGGCATTCCTGTGGTCTATGGAGATGCATCTGAGCCAGCTGTATTAATTCAAAGCCATATTGCGCGCGCCAGTATGCTTATGATTGTTATATCGGATACAGTCAATGTAAGAAAAATGATCCAACTTGCGCAAGAAATTAATCCAGACATAGAAACAGTTGTTCGTTCGCATGATGAGGAAGAGGCCGCTTTATTACAGACAGAGGTGACCGGAAGAGTATTTTTTGCTGAAGGAGAAATTGCAAAAAATATGGGTTTATATGCGCTCAATCGATATGGAAAATCTGTATAAACTATTTCCACATTACGTGTTTCGATGGAACAACTTTAACCCAAGCATTGGATGCTCTATTTAATCTTACCAATTAAAATATATAAAAATTAGTGATCAAGTCTATCGATAAAGCTACTTTAGGATAGAAGAAAGTTGATTCTTGCTGTTACTAGTTATTATGAAAGCGATTGAACCTTTGATGAATTGATTAAAAGTGCATTGCTTTCTGAAATTCGAAAAAGCTTATATACTAAGATTATATCATGCTGAACATTAGTAAACTTTAGATGATTATGCTATAGCCATTAGGATTAGTACTGAAGAAAGGAGTCAATATGAAATGGTCTCACTTAGGGTTGCTTGCCGGGTTGCTTTTCTCGTCCTCTGTTTTTTCTGTTACTAATCAGGTCATTAAACCTAATCTCATCCTAAATGAGATAAAGGTGGTGAAAGCGGGCGAATTGCTTGGCGATAATTTATATTTTGATATAAGCGTATTGCGAGTCAATCAGCCAACACAATACATTCGAATCCCAGAATTCCCACTTCGTTGGCCATCTTCCAAAATCAACGCTCTTAAGCCAAACACGCTATGGTCTGAGCCAATCGAAACTGGGAAAACAGTTATTTTGCTTGTTTCACTTATGGATCAAGATTCAAAAATAAACCCCGATGATGTCATTGGATTGATTCGTATTGAGCTAAAAAATGAGAAGGGCGATTTGCATGCTCTCTGGAGTATGCCCAATCAAGAATCAGCACCTGTGATTGGAACTATAAGGACAATTCAAAAATTTGAATTGTCCAATGTTCATGGTCATTATGAAGTATATTTGTCTATAGACAAATGAGTTATAGGGAAGTAAAAATTGAAGAGGCGTAAAATAGCTTAAATATTCCATTTGGGCTGGATTTGCGGGAAAACCTTAAATAGCTTTATTAAAGAATTGATCTGTATGTTAATCCCTATGCCTTTATGCCTGGGTGTCTTGGCATATATAGATAATATGTCGTTTGAAATCCTTTGTTAATCGATACTTGCCGTTTTGGGGCTATTATCTTTTATTTTCGGATTTTATGTTCCTTTAGTTTAAATAATCCACATGGCTAAGGCCATTCCAATCATCATTAAGTTTTCAGTTAGTGAAATAAATCCTAGAGGCACATTGCTATCTCCGCCAACGCAAGCACATTTTAACTCGCGCTTATCAATATAAACCGCTTTAATTACAGAAATAGCCCCTATGGTTCCTATAAATAAAGCAATCGGAATTGATATCCAACTGAAGGCTCCTGCAATCATTAGAATACCCGCTAATGCCTCAGCAAAAGGATAAATATAGCTATAAGGAACCCATCTCTTCGCTAGAAGATCGTAATTCAAGAACATCGTAGAAAATCTTTCGATATTCTGTAACTTCGAGAGCGCAAGGACTACCATACTAAATGAAATAAACCAGCTTAAAGACTGTGTTGTAAACATAGTACCTCTAAATGCATAACTTGTAGCAATTGCCATTAGCGCAGTTACTACAAAAAGTACAATCACAGGGCGGTAACTTTTTTGATTGGAATCGTGTACATGTTTTCCAAAAAAGCGACGTAAATCATCATAACCACCAACACGTTCTTCATTAATAAAAATTTGAGGCGTTGTTTTTACATCAGCCTTGAGTCCATAGGGACACACATGTTTTGCCATCACCATACGGTAGAGTACAGCTTTGTTAGTTGCGGCATTGTTCATTGTATACTCCCTTAATTCGCGGCTATATTTAATATATCCTGAATACAATGGTAGGACAGCATTATAGGTTTATTAATGGATAGACAATTTAACGGATTGTCATGAAAACCCTCTTCCAGTAAAGGTTGTAGCCAATACATCTGTAGCTATCATTTTCTATTTTTGTTTTGCTGGAACAACTAACATATCAGTAACGCTTAACTGGAGTAGTCGTTTAGAAACACTTCCCATTAATAGGTAATGTAATTTTGAGTTGCCTTGAGCGCCAAATGAAATCAAATCGGCTTGCCACTTTTCGGATTGAATGACAATAGTGTCTGCAAAATAACCACCCATAATTTTTTTCTCAAATTTAGTTTGATCTACATTACACTTGTTAAGAAAATCATCTAATTTATGACTTATATCTTTTGTTCCATCCTGTTGAGATCCCTGAAACAATCTCGTGGCATATATATCAATGATATGTAGTAATTGAAAGGTTGCATCGGGGAAACAGTTGAAGGTAAATTCAATTGCATTTTTACTTACTTCGGAAAAATCGGTAGCTATAATTATCCGATTATACGCAAAAGAAGGTTCTTTTTTTACAAGTAGGATTGGAACATCACTGTGACTTACCATAGAACTTGAAGTAGTGCCTAAGATGTAATCATTGATGTAGTATTCGCCATGAGCGCCAGCAATAATCATATTACACTTGTTTTCTTTAGCATATCTGACAATCTCATCAGCGGCTCTACCAGCTAATACAGAAACATAGGTTTCAATGTTATGAGAGTATTTTTTTATGCATTTTAAAAGTTTTTTTTCTATTTTCTTTTTTTGTGAAAGATAATCTTGTTCCAATTCATCAATCGAAAATTGTGAAAAATTACCCATCCTTGGCTGGATTAAGATATGTAAAAAGTGGAGTATTGCTTTATGCTGTTCAGCTAAAGTAACTGCTCTTGAAAGGGAGTAGTCAGAATGCTTTGAAAAGTCACTAGCAATTAATATATTATTTATTTCCATTTTAAACTCCCTGCATTTAAGCTTATATTAAGATTAGCAAACGATTAGCCTCATTGCATTCTATATTAATATCTATGAACTACAGGCGATTTGTTTATTTGATATAAATATCCGTTGCGCCTGATAATTCAATTCTTTGCTAAGCTTTATTATTAAAAGAATATCCTTCTGAGGAAAAAGATGATGCCACTAAAACACATAGTCATTGCCAGTGATTTTTCTAAATATGCCGAATATGCACTACAAAGAGCCATATCTTTAGCTGAGCGACATCATATCCCTCTACATCTTATACACGTATTACAACAGCCATTGCCGGTAGATTTTGGCCAATATCTCAGTGAACAACCGAAAGATTTTCTTTCATTAGAGAAAGACACACTGGATGAGCTTTCTGCCCTAATTATGAAATATCCTACCAATATTTCAATTAATCTATCAGTTCTTGCTGGAAGGGCTGCAGATGAAATCACTCAATATACGGAGCAAAATCAAGCAAATTTAATTATTGCAGGAGCTCAGGGACAGTATTTTATCCATGAGTATGTGTTAGGAACCACATCGAGTTATCTTATAGAACAAGGGAAGACTTCTGTTTTGCTCATCAAAAAGGAACCCTCTTTTTCCTATAAAAGAATACTTATTGCAACTGATTTTTCAAAACCCAGTAAAAATGCCATTGAATTCACCTTTAAATGCTTTCCAGAAGCTAAATTTCAGCTCTTGCATGTTGTGGATATTTTTAACAGTCAGTCTTTAAAAGGTAATTCTGTTGGCATACTCGAATCAAAAACAAAAAATATTATGGAGCAGTTAGATCATTTTTTAAAAGAATGCGATGTTAAATCTGATCAATTTGAAAAAAAAATCATGGGTGGTTATTTGGCCGACACAATTATTTTGCAGTCAAAAAACTGGAAGGCAGATTTGTTGGCTTTTGGGGCCCAAGGCCACTCTAAATTACACTATTTAATGACAGGGAGTGTAGCTAAGCGATTATTACAACTAAGTTATATTGATATGTTGGTGGTGCCACTGGCATAAAGTGAAATGTTTAACTTGGTAGGACATTGTTGAATAAATCGGAAATATTGGTTTATCTTGTATCAAGGAACTAATGAGTTCATGTTTTGCTAACATGCCTGTATTTCCACTCTTATTTGTCTATTTATGCATC
>JACPOX010000136.1 GCA_016191305.1 Legionella longbeachae
TTACTGGAAAAGAAAGTCCTAATGAATTAGAGCGCATCATTAAACAGGCAGGACGTGTCAATACCATTACTGTGGGTACAGCAATGCTGGCAAAAGGGATAGACATTAATACAGGAGATCATCCACGAGGTTTATTTGTTATCCAAACTTATCCCGATACTGAGCGAATGACAACACAAATCGCAGGGCGTGCTGCTCGAAATGGAAAGCCTGGTGAGTGGCTTCCGATTTATCAAATTAATAAATCGCAAAATTTAATAGATCGCTTCTTCCATTACTTTTTTCCTTGGAAACGTCAAAGTATTAATGAACATTCAGTTGAATCATTAAAAAGTAAAATCAAATTACAAGCAACTATTGATAGACTTTACACTCAGGCTATTGATGAAGCACAACAAATATTAATGCAACAAATTGAAGCTTGGGAAAATATGCTTTTAGAACTTTTCCCTACAGATCCCAAAATCCAATTTGAATTATATCAATGGCGCGAAAACCTTCTAGGCGAACTGACACGTTCCCAAGAAACAAATATATCTGAAGCCACTCTTTCAGCAAGTATTAATCAATTCAAAAATTTGGCATGCAAACTTTGGGAATCAGCAAGAGAAGAAACATGGATTAGCAAAGCACACAAAGCGTCTCAGATAAGTACTGAGCAACATTTAAGACTAAAGTATCTAAAACAACTTGATCTTGCCGAAGAATTAAATATTCAAATGCCGTTATTACAGAAAAAAAGACAATTTATGTCTGGAACAGAAACATTAATGCGGCAAAACATTGAAACAATAATTATGGATAAAGCTGGCGCTGTTCTGGATTATACCAAGCCTGCAGGTGCTTTGAAAAATAATTTAACGCAAGCTCAAAGTAAACAACTTCTGCCCTTTTTAATCGGCGAATTTTGTGGTGTATCCCCTGATGCAATTAACACATTTCTCCCCAAAAATTCACGGTACAATTCAGCATTTTTACCTGAAGTACTCAGTAACATTGTAAATAAGCTCATTGAACAAAAAAATAGAATCTTACATTATGAAGAGCAACAACAAATCACTGAAAGCATCATTCAATATTACCAAAAAGAATTAATGGACGCTGATAATAATAAAATCCATGATTTGTTATCCAAGATCAAACCATTAATTTTTGCATGCTGCAAAGACATGTCAAAATCATCACTAGTGAATCAATTTAAAATGCAAGGCTTAATACTAACATTCTGTACTCTCTATCAAAATTTGAACTTAACTGAAGATGTCAATTTAAATAAGCTAAAAAGCAGTTACAACGAAAACATAATGAAAAAGCTGGCTAAACATCTTCTTGAAGAGTTTGACTGGATAAAAGAAAAACCAGAGCCTTTACACGCTTTTTTTGAACGCTCCCTAGCTAAAGAGGCAGCATCTGCAATTTATGAATTGGCTCAAGATTTAATAAATACACCACAAGACAAAGATAAAGTTCAGGCACTCTATAGAGGTCTTCAGGAGCATAAAGCCATTTTAACTGATAAATATCTATTTTCTATAAGTCACTCATCTCCTCGTAAGGTAATTAATGATGCACTAAATGCAATTGATTCACTCAATATTGCACCAAATTGTGACCTTGACAAATTAATTCATTGAAAGAAAAATTATTACAATCAATAAATCAATTAAATAAACCCAATGGATTAAAACAAGATGCTCAAGAAAGTCTTCTTTATGAAAAATCGAAACAATTTGCTAATTTACTTAAAATCAGTCCTAAACAAGTTCACATTCAAAGAGGTAGTGACGGCATTAATTCTTTTATTGAGTTACAAATAGATGATGCCCCATTAAAAGAACAATTTAGCGGTTACCAATCTTCTTTCTTAGCGAGAGTAGAGACGGAAAAGACTGAGATTAAAAAAATTAAATTAGCTTTTGAAGAAAATAAGAATGCTCTTCTTGAATTATCCAATATAGAACTGATTGAAAGTCTACCAATAACAAAACGCGCTGAATTTGAAAAATTATTTAGTTTAAAAAAACTCTTAGGAGAGGATTGGAATTTAAACATAGAGCGCGATGATCTCCCTGAATCAATCATGAAACAACTGAAACAAATTGATGGACTCCAAAACGCAGATTGGACTTCACAAGCAATAGATTTATCCCAACTTAAGATTTTATTAGGCAAGGAACCTGATGAACACTTTATGGGAATGATTGAAAAACAATCAACTCTCATGAATGATTTTGAAAAAATTAGAGGTAGAGTCAAGGATGCACAAGAACAAGTTCGTATCCAACAACAAGAAATTAACAATATTGAAAATAATATCCAAGTCGCGCAACTACGGAGACAACATTCTGATTGCGGTTACAGTGAATCCGGAAAATTACTAGCTCAGATCTTTTTTTATCAAAGCAAAATACGTTACTTGCAAAGTCGACTTGAGCAACCAATGCGAACATTAATTGATGTACAAGAAGAAGAAACTAAAGGCCAAAAAATTTTGGCAGAGCATAATCAATTTCTAGATGAAAAGAGAAAAGATTTTACCTTTAATCATTTGGCTCAAGTGAAACAAGAACTATCTACTTACCTACAAAATACGTGTAAACAACGAGTTAATGAGCTAGAAAACGAGCTGCAAGAAATGGAACCAGCAATTGAAAACTTAGAAAAAATAGAACTTAAAAAATCACGTTATCAAACACGAAGATTTTTCAAAACAAGCGAATTGTTAAACTATGAGGCATATTTAGCAAGCGAAGAAGCCCTAATTCCTAAAAAGAATGAGAACCCCTTAACCAATCCAGATGAATTCGAGCTGAATGGATTGGATAACGAACAGAATAAACAAAGTATTTCCTTCGCTAATTAATTTTAACTGCCATTAATTGTAGGTTGGGCCGATGTTCATGTTGGGCCAGGGCCCCAATCTACATTTTAAACCACTTTTCCTTTGACAATAGGCATTAAGCCTGTACATCAAGATTCAAATCCTAGGTCTGGGCTTCGACAGTGTAAAAGCCGACTCACTCCGAGTGGTAAAAGGAAAAGCAAGGAACTCTTCCCCACAATGACGTTAAAATTAATCTACCCTTAGGGAAGGTTAAACCTACTCAGGGATATTAAAAACTATTTCAGATCAAAATCAATCTCATTGATAAGCCGACAGTTAAAGATTGCATTAGTCAGACAATTTGCAAACAATAACACTTTTTTTTGCAAACAATGGAGTTGCTCCTACAAATTGACGCAGAAATGAACTAAAATTTTAAATAAATAGATTGATATGAGGTGTAATAAATGCCGGTTCCTGAAGAAACAGAAAAAGACACCCATCAAGAAGATGTGGACGATCTCCAAATAAAATTCGCTGCAATAGATAAAGCGAATAAGTATTATGATGAGCAACTCGAGCGCTTAAATGAAGCTCGAAAAAAATCTCAAAAAATCTTTGATAACTTAGGAGAATCTCCTTCGAGAGAAAAAATTGAATCAGTAGGCAAATCTAATGATGAAGTCAATAAAGCTGCACATAACAGCTACTTATGTCAGGTCGATATACAGAATAAAATAACTGATCTTGCAGAAGCAAGATATAAACAAATTAGCAGAGAAAGTACTAATCAAAAAGAAATAGAGCAGGCGTACCAAGATTATCTAGAGACCAAAAAATCTGCTGATGAAGCTATCGACAAGGCTTATGATTCATATAAAGCGACTTATAATGACAATCTACAAAAATACCAAAGTCTTACAAACCCTAGCTCAGACATAAGTTTATCAGCTCCTAATAAAACAGAAACATCTCCAATTAAAGATTTACCTTCTCAGCCATCAACCTCACAAAATACAACGATTCAAAGTGACAGTAATGATAAAATATCTAAGAAATATCAAGAGAAGTTTAAAAATGATTCCTGGTACAAAGATAACCCACCTAAAAAAGAAGAAAATGGTAATTTAAACTTATCCTTTAAATCAGAAGAAGATATGGCCAAATTTTCTCAAGACTTGGCTCAAGAAAATGAAAGTTTTATTATGGTTGATAGTAAGACAAATAAAGTTATTGCTTATGCAAATGGAGATGGCAAACTTTATCATCCAGACGGTGAAGAATTTAAGAAAGGAGATAAGTTCAAACCCGGAGAGCAGAGTCTGGAAGATTTTAACATGCCTTCCCAAGAAGAACCGGATAAAGGCTCGCAAAATACTATATAAGAGCTTTTTTCTATGAACAACTCACTACTTACATTACAAAATAAATTAAATTTACAGATCAAAGATCTTGAGATGCATTTACAAAGTGCGCAGAATCAGATTCAATTGCTAAAAAAACAAATTCAATACCTTGAAGTACAAATGAATCAAACAAATTTTAATTCATTCACTATTAACAAAGATTTGAAAAACGTAAGGGATTTAAACAGTTGTATGATCAAGAACCGGCTAAGCATCGACCTACATGACGAATAGTCGCCATGGTTCGATTAATCGAAGTTGCTTTATAGGGCTTTCCGGTTTTTTCAGTAATTGGTACGTTATCTTTCACAAATGTTAATGCGACTGCTCTCTTTGTTAGTGGCGCAAGAATGGCAGTCTGATTTCCAACTATTACCTACTTAAAATCACAACAAGATATGCACTAAAAATTTGTAAGTTATAACTTCATCGATATAATAAACTGTTTTCTCTTGAGGATTCCATTTTATGACCATCTCAGCAAAAGATTTAGAAAAGATTTCACAATTAGCTTATCTGGATACAGATGTAGAGCATGCAACAAAATTAATTGAAGACATGAATGCGATTATGAATTTTGTCGATCAATTGTGTTCCATTAATACTCAAGAAGTAGCCCCACTCTTTCACCCTCTTGCTTTATCTCAACGCTTACGAGCAGATGTTGTTACTGAGGATAATTCTTTATCTGATTTAAAGGCTTTGGCTCCCAGGTTTGAGGACAATTTTTATTTAGTGCCACAAATTATAGACCAGAGTAAATAATCATGGAAAATATGTCTTTAAAACAATTATCCCAAGCATTACATCAAGGCAAACTGTCGAGTGTTGAATTAACTCAGTTTTATTTAACAAAAATCAAAAAACACAAAGACCTCAATGCATTTATCAGTCTAGATGAAGCTCATGCGCTGCTTGAGGCACAAAAAGCAGATCAACAATTAAAAAAAGGTCATGGCAAAATTCTTACTGGAATTCCTATGGCCCTGAAAGATTTATTTTGTACCACAAGAATGAACACGACTTGTGCTTCAAAAATGTTAGCTAACTTCCAAGCACCTTATGAAGCAACTCTAGTCAGTAAATTACAGGAACAAGGTGCTATTTTGCTTGGCAAAACCAATATGGACGAATTTGCTATGGGGTCCTCCAATGAAAATAGTTATTTTGGTGCCGTAAAAAACCCATGGGATAAAGATCGTGTTCCTGGGGGTTCTTCGGGTGGATCTGCAGCAGCTGTAGCTGCTGGGTTAATCCCTTTTGCTATAGGCTCTGATACAGGGGGTTCGATACGTCAACCTGCTGCTTTAACTGGAGTATGCGGAATTAAACCCACCTATGGACTGATTTCTCGTTATGGCATGATTGCTTACGCATCCAGTCTTGACCAAGCTGGTCCTTTAGCACGAAATGCGGAAGATCTAGCAATTATACTCCAGGCTATGGCAGGAAATGATCCTAAAGACTCGACATCTGTGGATGCAATTATTCCTGATTATTATGCAGAATTGAATAAACCTTTATCCAAACTAAAAATTGGCCTCCCTTCATGTTTTTTTCAACCTGAGGTTGAACAAGAAATTCAAAACGCGATCCATACTGCAGTTAAGGTTTTTGAAGATATGGGGGCTGAAATTATTGATCTGAATCTAGAACTGCAAAGTTTATGGGTCCCTTGTTATTATGTAGTTGCCTGTGCCGAAGCCTCATCAAATTTGTCACGTTATGATGGACTTCGCTTTGGCCATCGCAGTAAAAAAGCATCCAATATAACAGAACTTATTAGATCTACACGCAGTGAAGGTTTTGGTGTAGAAGTCAAACGCCGAATTCTTACAGGAACTCATGTTCTTTCCAGTGGTTATTTTGACGCCTATTATTTACAAGCACAAAAAATTCGTCACCTGATCCAGAAAGAACTTATATCTACACTTAAATCAGTAGATGTTATTCTTGGCCCAACAACCCCAACTCGCGCTTTTAAACTCGGTGAAAACATTGCTGATCCAATTCAGAATTACCTCGCTGATATATTTACCGTTGCGGCAAACCTTGCCGGACTTCCTGCGATTTCCATACCAGCAGGCTTTGCGCAAGGATTACCCATAGGTATGCAACTTATGGGGAAACACTTTAGTGAAAGCCATTTGCTACAAATTGCTCATCACTTTCAACAACAAACCAACTGGCATTTGGCCAGTCCAACTCTATAAAGGTGTGCTATGGAATGGGATACAGTCATTGGTCTTGAAGTACATATTCAACTTAAAACAAAATCCAAGCTTTTTTCTGGCGCATCCACAACTTTTGGTTCAGTACCTAACTCACAAACTTGTTTCATTGATGCTGGTTTTCCTGGAGTTTTACCCGTATTAAACCAAGGAGCGGTGATCATGGCGATTCAATTTGGTTTAGCGATACAGGCAGACATTAATGATCAATCGATTTTTGAACGCAAAAATTATTTTTATCCAGATTTACCTAAGGGTTATCAAATAAGCCAATTTCAAAAACCTATTGTGAGTAACGGCAAATTAGCAATCACTCTAGATAATGGCAGCCAAAAAAATGTATGCATTGTGCGTGCACATTTGGAAGAAGATGCAGGTAAATCGTTGCATGGTGTTCACTCTGGCTACAGTGGCATTGATCTTAATCGAGCAGGAACAGCCCTGCTGGAAATTGTAACATCTCCCTGCTTGTCTTCAAGTTATGAAGTAGTTACATACCTCAAAAAACTGCATCAATTAGTTCAATTTTTAGGTATTTGTGATGGGAATATGCAAGAAGGAAACTTTCGTTGTGATGTCAATCTTTCCTTAAAACCTAAAGGATCTACCATTTTAGGCACAAGAACAGAATTAAAAAATTTGAATTCATTTCGTTTTATCGAGAAAGCTATTGCTTATGAGGAAGCAAGGCATCAGGATTTACTCGAAAGCGGACAGCACTTAACACAGGAAACTCGCCTTTATAATCCAGATACTCATACCACTCATGCAATGCGGAGCAAAGAAAATGAAAATGATTACCGATATTTTCCAGATCCTGATTTGTTGCCCATTCAAATTAATCGATTTCTCATCGCTGAAGTAAAAAGTAATTTACCTAAATTACCTGATAGAATTTATACTGAATTAAAGAATATTCATACTTTAAATGAAGGCGATATTCATTTCATTCTTTCTTCACCTGCTATTTATAATTTTTATAGCGCTATTAAAGCTCAGAGTCATGCTCCTGAAAAAATGATCATCAATTGGTTAAAAGGCTTATACGCCGCGGCTTTAAATGAAGCGCAATTAACTTTTGAAACACCGCGAGTTTCAGCTAAAGTTATGGCAAACCTTCTGGATAAACTGCATGATAATACACTTTCTTTAAATAATGGCCGAGCCATTTTTATTCTGTTATGGAACGGTGAGGAAGATATTGATGCGATCATCGAGCGTGAAGGCTACCAACAACATCTAAGCGATACCACTGCTTGGGAAGAAATGGTTATTAAACTAATTGAACAGTATCCGGAACAAGCTGCTGATTATAGAGCGGGGAAAGAAAAATTATTAGCTTTTTTTATTGGACAAATAATGAAACTAACAAAAGGACAAGCTGATCCTGAACAAATTAATATATTACTTAGAAAACATTTGTCTGGAAACTAAAAAAAGAGTCGGTCGATAAGCCGGGTTCTGTCGTGGACAATCATTCATCTGGGACATGCGTCACCGCATGCCTCAAGCGACCTACCCGAATCCCGTGCGGGCCACACGTAATGGCTTTTCAGCCAAATGGATTCCTATTTGGTCTTGCTCCGAGTGGGGTTTTCCCTGCCGTGACTGTTACCAGTCGCGCGGTGCGCTCTTACCGCACCATTTCACCCTTACCTCAAAGAGGCGGTATCTTTTCTGTGGCACTTTCCGTAGGTTCGCACCTCCCAGGCGTTACCTGGCACTCTGCCCTTTGGAGCCCGGACTTTCCTCCCTTTGTAAAACAAAGAGCGATTGCCTGACCAACTCTGTTAGCAATAGTAACAGAGTGCCCAGCCAAAGACCACTGCATTAAGAGAAAATATGAAAACTATTGAGCGTATGATGATTTCTATCAATTAGAAATCACGTGTACCAATAAATTCATCATCAAAATAACGCTTCAGCTTAGTACGCAATGTTCCACGGCTTACACCAAGAATACGTGCTGCTTTAGATTGGTTATAACGAGTTAATTCCATAACAGTACGAAATAAAGGCGCTTCAACCTCTTCAACGATTAACTGATATAAATTCAAGTTAGCATCTTTATTATTAACACTATTTAAATAACCTTTAACAGCATGAATAACTTGGTGTGTTAGTGCTTCGCTGCCTTGCACCATTGTATCTGTGCTCATTTAATTCTCCAAATTATAAGTAAAAATATGCTCAGTACATATATTAGCCGAACATCATGGTCTATATAGTAGCAAATATCCCAAAGAGTGTAAATATTGTTTTAATGATATTCATTTATTAAGATAACATTAAGTTGTAAAATTTTATCATTTTACAACTTAATTGGACAAGACTAATTTAGTAATTAGTTAATATGATTTATTCTTCGACAACCAAGTGCCCTAGCCTACAGTGAAACTCTCTCCACAACCACATTGTCCTGTTTCGTTAGGGTTATTGAAAATAAATTTATAGTTTAATCCTTGTCTGACATAGTCAACACTCATGTTCTTAAGAAAAGGATAACTGGCTTTATCAATACAAACTAAATAGTTTTCGGCCAAAGAAAGAACGGAATCACCTTCCATAGGAGCCAGTACATAATCAACAACATAAGATAAACCGGAACATCCCGTTTTTTTTACTGATAAACGAATACCTGTATATCCAGGGTTTTTCTGCAAATAGGACACGATATGTTTTATTGCTGCTTCGGTAAAACTGATTTCCGGTGTTATGTTTTCAGGACGATGCATTACTACACTCATTATATTACCTCTCGATCTGATTCTTCATTAAAAGCAATGCTTCTTTATATATATCTGTAACTCTTAATGCTATAGGATATTGAACAACAGGTATGTCCAATTCTTTAATTATAAACTGATATTCAATCAGGGGTACACAGTCAATTGGTTTTGTTTCTAACTGTCTGCACAACCATTCCAGACTTGCAATCACATAAGGATTACCATTGGTTTTAAAACAAGCCCGTACAATTATTCCATCTGGATTACATTGTAAGTAGAAATGAATACTTCCCTGACCTTTCTGGCTGTTTTTAACTAATACGGCAAAAGGATTACTTTTTTCAACAACTCCCACATGTCTAGGTGAAAAAAAACAATCTTGTACTATTATATTATACATCATGATGGGGCTATTTCGTGTAAACGAGTTACTTGGCTACAAATAATCTCGATTGCGTGATTAATGTCTTCTTCCTTAGTAAATCTTCCTAAGGATAATCTGATAGTACTTTGAGCCAAATCATCACTTAATCCCAAAGCTTTTAGTACATAAGAAGGCTGAATGCTCGCAGAGCTGCAAGCAGAAGTAGTAGAAATTGCCAATTCATTTAATGCTAATAATAAGGATTCTCCATCTAGACCAGCAAAACTCATATTGAGATTACCTGCGATGCGTTTTTGCTCGTCTCCGTTGAGCTTGATACCAGGTAAATGTTTAATACCATTCCAAAGACGGTTACGATAACTTAAAAGACGTCCCTGCTCTTCATCACGCAAGCTTTCTGCCAAGGCAAATGCTTCTCCCATGCCTACAATTTGATGGGTAGCCAAGGTACCTGAACGCAAACCACTTTCATGTCCTCCCCCATAACTTTGTGTTTGTAAACGAACTCGTGGCCTATGCCTGACATAAAGTGCTCCAACTCCTTTGGGGCCATAATTTTTATGTGCTGAAAACGCCATTAAATCGACAGAAAGTTGCTTGAGATCAACAGGAATCTTTCCCGCACTTTGTGCTGCATCAACATGAAAAATAATTCCCTTATTACGCAGCAATGCGCCAATAGTGGCAATATCTTGAATTACGCCAATTTCATTATTTACATGCATAATGGAGACTAAAATTGTATCTTGCCTCAATGCTTGTGCTAGATGATTAATATCTAATAAGCCATTTGGTTCTGGGTGAAGATAAGTTACCTCAAAACCATCTTTTTCCAATCGATTAAAACTATCAAGGACTGCTTTATGCTCTGTACTCATGGTAAGCACATGTTTCCCTTTATTCTGATAAAACTGAGCAGCACCTATTATTGCGAGATTATTCGCCTCCGTTGCACCGGAAGTAAACACAATATCTTGGGTTGAAGCATGAATTGATTCGGCAATCTGAGCACGTGCACGTTCAACCGCAAGAGCTGCAACTCGACCATACTCATGTGATATTGAAGAGGGATTACCAAAGTCTCCTTCTGGACCTAGATAATGGACCATACGTTCCACTACACGTGGATCAACAGGTGTAGTCGCCATATAATCAAAATAAATTGGCATTTTAGTTTTTTTGTTCACTCTCGCCTCTTTTGCTTGCCCATTCAAGCGATTTTTGTACCTGACTTAACATGCCACGTAAAAGATTGACTTCCATTTTTTCCAAGGTCACGCGATTAAACAATCTGCGAACACGCTGCATTAAACGTCTAGGATTTGAGGCTTTTAAAAATTGGATCTCAATAAAAACTGTTCGTAAATGTTCATAAAATTGCTCAACTTCATCCGCAGTTGCATATTCGTCCTGTCGCAATGATACTTCTGCCTTGGGTGCTAACAATTTCATTCGCAATTCATAACTAATAATTTGAACCGCTTGAGCTAAGTTTAGCGAACTATATTCAGGATTGCTTGGAATATGAATATGATAATGACATTTGAGTAATTCTTCGTTAGTAAGACCTGCATGTTCACGCCCAAAAACAAGCGCAACTTGAGTATCATCTACCTGCTGGCTAATTAAATCGGCGCAAGATGCTGGAATTAAGCCAGGTAAAGAAAGTCCTCTGGGTCTTGCACTAGTCCCTAAAATCAGTTGACAACCAGTTAATGCCTCATCAAGAGTCTCAGTTACTATTGCACTTTCCAAAAGATCATCGGCACCCGCAGCCATTTCTTTTGCTTTATAATCAGGAAAAGATTTAGGCTTGACCAAGTAAAGTGAGTTTAATCCCATGGTTTTCATTGCCCTGGCTGTTGATCCAATATTACCAGGATGAGATGTTGCGACTAAGATAATGCGAATTGAGCTTAAATTCATAGATACTTTTATTGATACATTTAAGAGCATTATATAATACCATTTAACTCTCTTTGTACAAAAAAGTAATTTTTTTAAATTTTGCCTACTACAGAAACGTAGGCATAAAAAAGTTCAAATACATCTTTTTAGTATCTGTTCACCACATTTGTAAATCTTGATGAAAAGTTATCTATTTTGTTTATAAAGCAATCCATACCGACAGTACCCATATTGTAATACTGAGGATCTATTTTCACCTGCCAAGGTGAGGTAGCAGAATGTCCTGGTATTACGGTAGAACCGAAAGTCTAAAGGATAAGTAACAAGAAAATCGTGTTCAGGAAGCCTTGTCGTAGCATTGTCCATAAAGTTAAGGATTTTGTAGGTTGGGCTCCTGGCCCAACAAAGGGCTATATGTTAGGCTAATGTTCATGTTGGGCCAGGGGCCTAACCTACATTTTAATGACAGTGAGGCCGAGCGAATCTAGGCAAACTAAAGTTTTTTTCCATCAATCCAAACCTAAAGAATTACACGATAAATTCTCAGAACAAAATTAACATGTAAACTAAATTTTTTTGGCTTGTGCTGATTTTTTCAGTTTTATTTCTTTTTGCACAAAAAAAGTATGGTAGAATCACTGGTTTTGTAGATTAAAGAGTATATTCATGGAACCACTTTTAAATATAGCTGTTAATGCGGCCCGACAAGCCGGTGAAATTATCATTCGTCATATGGAGCAAGTGGATCGTCTCAAAATTACCGCTAAAAGCAACCATGAATATTTTAGCGAAGTAGACATCAAAGCAGAGCAAGCGATTATACATACCATACACAAAGCATATCCAGAACATGGAATTCTTGCTGAAGAAAGCGGGATGCAAGAAGGAGATGGTGATGCAATCTGGATTATTGATCCTTTAGATGGAACATCTAATTATCTACATGGATTTCCTTTCTTTTCAGTCTCTATTGCTTTGAAAATTAAAGGACGAATAGAACATGGGGTTATTTACGATCCTTTACGACATGAATGCTTTGCTGCCAGTCGTGGGCGCGGTGCGCGATTGAATGATAGAAGGATACGAGTATCCAAACAAACCCAGCTCATGTCTTCGCTTTTGGGAACAGGTTTTCCCTCTCGCGATCTCAGTATAGCCCAGAAATATTTACCTACATTTGAAGCACTGTTTGGCAAATGTGCTGGAGTCAGAAGAACCGGTTCGGCTGCACTTGATTTAGCTTATGTTGCCAGTGGACGCCTCGATGGATTTTGGGAATTTGGCTTACGCCCCTGGGATATTGCTGCAGGCTCACTATTAGTCAGAGAAGCAGGTGGATTAATTAGCGATTTGCACGGTGGTGATGACTTCTTTAAACAAGGAGATGTAGTCGCCGGAACACCTAAGGTATTTAAATCATTATTACAAACTCTTTCACCAGCGTTGAAATAAGGCCCTAAGTCAAGGTCATTTGATGTAAACGTTCACAGAGTATATAAATTTTTAAATAAATAAAAAACCTGGCTCACCGAACGTAGTGAAAAGCAACCCAATACAGACTTCTAACGAAGCATCCCTCTGGATTGCTTCGCCAAGGCTCGCAAAGACGAAATTTACATACCCCGTGAACGCTTACCTTCTGATGAGATCCTCTATTTTAATCCAGGATTTACTCCAAAAGTTAAAGGTAATTCATCCGCCATTGCAGTCCCAATATTTTTGGACACTCGGTCAAATA
>JACPOX010000062.1 GCA_016191305.1 Legionella longbeachae
TGGTTTTCTGGTAACAATTAGTGGGGTTAGTGTCTTAGCATATACTACAAGTGGTATCGTGCTTGATGATCATCATTTCCATACTCAAAATATCACCCAAAAATTGAAAGAAGGAATTTTTGGCATTGCAGAAGTGCTAGAACTTACCATTAGTGCATTAGATTCCATTCGAAAAAAATTAGCGGAAGAAGTTGAAAAGTTTAAAGAGGAAAATATAAAACTTACTAATAACATTACTCAATTAAATCAAGATGTTGAAACTTTAAGCTATCAAGTTGAATTGTATGTCGAAACGGAAAAATTACTTCGCAGAACTCAGGAAGAACTAGAAAAAAAAGCAGAGTCTTTAACTAAAGACCTAGAAAAACAAAGTCAATTAATAGTTGATAACCAGAATGAAATACAACAAGTCAAAACAGCACATGAAAAAATACAATTGGAATTATCTAAAAAAGTTTCTGAATTATCGGATGTCAGAGAAAAGATGGGCATTGAAGTAAATAGAGCAAAAAAAATCGCATCTACTCTAGAAGGTACAGTAAAATCTCTATCAAATGCAGTGATCAGTGATTCAAATCAACGGCATGCTTTTCATGAAAAATTAAATATTTTTTTAACGGATAAAACAAACAGTTTTGACCAAGTAGCTGAACGCATTAACAAAGCCGAGATTGAGCTTGTTGAAGTAAAACACGAATTAAAAAACAGCAATGAGCGTTATAAACAATTATTAAAAATCCAGGAAAAGCAAATTCGCCGACTGGAAGGACTGGATAAACATGTTGAAAATAGTCTTGATTCGGAACCACTCCCCTTGCCAAGCAACGAATCTCTAAAAAGCGGAGGATTACTGAATTCTCTTATTATGAGTATTGAAAACAGTATCGATCCGGAACAACACCCCACGCAAAATAAAGAACCACTAAAAACAGGAGGATTACTAAATGCTCTTAGTTTCCTAAATATCCCACAAAAATGGATAGGTGTCGGGAAGAGCGAACACACACCGGAGCAAGCACCTATCTCTACTGAAGAAATTACCCCAAATACCCAATCTTACTAAGCGAAAGGATTAATATTAATATAACTTGAATCGAGATTGTGGAGCGGTTTAATTTCAGCTATTGTGATAGTCTCTTGTTTAATATCAATAACATGATGCAACTATACCATAAGCTAATAAATATAATAAACCAGAATCAATCAACTATGGTGAAACAACTTCACCAGTTTTGCCAGATTAATTCTGGCACTACCAATTTGCAGGGATTGGCAAAAATGGTTAGTGTGTTGAAATCAGCCTACAAACCCATATCAGACTCAATACACATTAAAAAGTTTCAACCTGTATCCACTATAAATATGTCAGGTGATATTAGCTTACAAAGTTGTGGTGATGCACTTTTTATTAGAAAAAGATCTCATTTGAAACGACGTATTTTACTTGGTGGGCATATGGATACTGTTTATCCTGCAAATAGTTCGTTCCAAAAATTAACCTATCTTAATGATAATTGTATTAATGGTCCAGGTGTAACAGATATGAAAGGCGGCCTCATTGTAATGTTGCATGCTTTATCAGCCTTTGAACAAGCTGAGTGTGCCTCAGAACTAGGTTGGGATGTTTTTATAAATGCAGATGAAGAAATTGGCTCACCGACATCCAGTATATTTTTCGATGAACTAGCTCCCAACTATCAAGCTGCTTTAATCTATGAACCCGCGATGACGGAAAGCGGAACCTTGGCGAAAAATCGTAAAGGCAGTGGCAAATTGACTGTAATTGCAACTGGAAAAGCAGCACATGCAGGACGAGCTTTTACAGAGGGTCGAAATGCAATTTGTTATTTAGCGGAAGCAATAAGCGCAATAAACACACTTAATGAAAAACGTGATGGAGTTACAATAAATATCGGTCTTATCGCCGGAGGTGAGGCACTAAATATAGTTCCAGATAAAGCAGTAGCAAAACTTGACATCCGTATTAGTCTGCCTGAAGATGAAACATGGGTGCGTGCCGAATTGGATAAAATTATTTACCAATTGAAACGTCCCGATTATTCGTTGAAAGTAGATGGTATTTTTGGTAGACCAGTAAAACGTGTGTGTCACAGTACAGAACGTCTATTTCATCGTGTTCAACGTTTGGGACAAGATCTTGGTATCTCCATAGACTGGAAGGACAGTGGGGGTTGTTGTGATGGGAATAATCTGGCACAACATGGTTTACCACTACTCGATACGCTTGGAGTTAGAGGGGGTAAGATTCACAGTACTGAAGAATATGTATTGCTGGATAGTTTATCAGAACGCGCAGCACTGAGCACCCTACTTTTACTTGATCTGGCACAAGGTGGATTAGAGGATCTAAAAAAATGATGCTATTTCGAAGTGCACAAAACTCAGATTTAGATGCAATTTTTCATTTAGCTGAAGAAAGTGGTTTTGGTATCACTACTCTTCCTAAGAATAAAGATTTATTAAAAAAACGCTTATATTGGTCTACTGATTCTTTTAAAAAAAACGTCAAACAACCGGATAAAGAATATTATCTATTTGTTTTAGAAAATCAAAGAAATAAAGAAATAATTGGCGTATCAGCTATTGAATCGCGCACTGGGCACGAAACTCCTTTTTACTCTTATAAAGTTTCCAAACGTACTCGAATTTGCCGTTCATTAAATATACGCAGTGATTACGAGGTTCTTAGCCTGGTAAACGATAATCAAGGTCGAAGTGAAATATGCACCCTTTTTTTGGATCCAAACCATAGAAGAAATAATTATGGTTTATTACTCTCCAAATCACGATTCCTCTTCATGGCCCAAAACCCTGAACGTTTTGCTTCCACAGTTATTGCCGAAATGCGTGGTAATTCTGACCCCAAAGGTATATCTCCTTTTTGGAACAATGTAGGGAGTCATTTTTTTCATATGTCTTTTGCCGAGGCAGACCGTCTGACCTTAGCAACTGATAAACAGTTTATCGCCGATTTGATGCCACGCAATCCTATATATATCAAATTGCTTTCACCAGAAGCACAAGCTGTCATCGGACAACCTCATCCCTCCACCATGGCAGCAATGAATATTTTATTAAAAGAAGGTTTTCGTTATAACAATTATATTGATATTTTTGATGCTGGACCTACTCTCGAAGCCCCTTTAGCGGAAATAAAAACCATAGAATTATGCAATATAGTCACTGTAAAAAATATTAGTGACGTAGTGAGCAGTTCAGACTATTTGTTAGCTAATACACAAATAGATTTTCGTGCAACCATTAATTTTGCGTTGATCAACAAAGAAAACAATACGTGTATTATCAGTAAAAAAACAGCTGAACTATTGAAAGTCAAATGCGGACATAAATTGTGCATAGCTCCTTTACAACTGGATCGTGGTGAATCTGATGTCTAAATTACATATAATACAAAGTAAAGGCCAATATATTAATGGTCAATGGCAAAAAGGAAATGGCGTTACTTTTAAGTCTATAAATCCAGGTAATGGCACTGTACTATGGCAAGGTTCAAATGCCACTGAACAAGAAATTTCTGCTGCAACATATGCTGCGCAGCAAGCACTTTTTACATGGTCTACTCTTGATTTTGAAGAGCGCGCCAATTTTACCAAAAAATTCGCACAACAAATTGAAAAGAAACAAGATCAATTAGCACATTTAATTTCATTGGAAACAGGAAAACCCTTATGGGAAGCACTTACTGAAGTCAGCGCAGTTATAGGTAAAGTTAATCTCTCCATTCAGTCTTATTATGAGAGAACTTGGGCAAAAACAACACGAACTCAAGAAGCAAATGCCTGTCTACGTTTTAAACCTCAAGGTGTTGTCGCGGTTCTTGGTGCTTTTAATTTCCCTGCACATTTAAGTAATGGACATATAGTACCCGCCCTCCTAGCAGGAAATACCGTTCTTTATAAGCCAAGTGAACAAACGCCTGCCGTCGCAGAATTTGTCTTGCAATGTTGGCATGACAGTGGTTTACCTGCTGGGGTAATAAACTGCTTACAAGGGGATGGTGGGTCTGGCAAGATCTTGCTTGCACAAGACATCCAAGGGCTTTATTTTACAGGTAGCTATGCAACTGGCTTACATATTCATCAACAGTTTAGTGATAGACCCGAGGTTATTTTAGCACTGGAAATGGGGGGAAATAATCCTTTAGTCATTGATAAAATTAATGATCTAAATGCCGCTGTTTACCATACACTCCTATCTACGCTACTTACTTCTGGGCAACGATGCACTTGTGCTCGACGCGTGATTATTCCTGATTCACATCAAGGCGATGAATTTTTACATCGTTTTATCAAAATGTGTCAATTAGTCCAAGTAGGATATTTTGATCAACAACCAGAACCCTTTATGGGACCTGTGATCAGTCATACACAAGCATTAAAACACCTTCATAAACAAAAAAAACTCATTGAATCAGGTGGTATATCATTATTGCACATGCAATTACTTGCTGATAATACTGGTCTACTGTCACCAGGAATTATAGATATGAGTCACTACCCCAATCCCAGCGATGAGGAAATTTTTGCACCCTTGGTACAAATCTATCGCTACAGTAATTTTGAACAAGCGATAGATTTAGCTAATCAAACTCGTTATGGGCTTGCTGCTGGATTATTAAGTGATAATGAACAGCATTATCAACAATTTTATCAAAAAGTACGTGCAGGATTAATTAATTGGAACAGGCCTACAACGGGTGCTGCCAGTAGCCTTCCTTTTGGAGGTGTTGGTTTGAGTGGAAATCATCGACCAAGCGCTTATTTTGCTGCAGATTATTGCTCATTCCCAGTTGCCAGCATGGAACAACCACTTTTAGTAATGCCCAGCCAGATTTTACCTGGTATTCCACAAGAGTAATAAATTTTTTAATGGACAATTAAAGATGAATTTTTATGAGTTAAACATAGATGGATTGGTAGGCCCAACTCACAATTATGCAGGTCTTGCGTCAGGCAATATTGCATCAGTGAATAATGCATTAAGTTGCTCTAATCCTCAATCAGCTGCTTTGCAAGGTTTAGAGAAAATGCGTATGCTTCATAAGCTGGGCTTGAAGCAAGGTCTACTACCACCCCACCAACGCCCCAATCTCGAGCTACTCTATCAACTGGGTTTTCATGGCACAGCAGAGGAACAAATAAGTAAAGCCCATAAAACAGCACCCCAACTGCTTAGCGCCTGTTATTCCTCTTCCAGTATGTGGACAGCTAATGCAGCGACAGTTTCTCCAAGTAATGATACCCTTGATAATAAACTACATTTTATCGCATCAGTCTTAGTCATGCTCAACCTGGAATCCATCTGTTTGTCTATGGGAAGCAAGCACTAGGTAAAAGCACCATTGGGCCAGAAAAATATCCAGCTCGACAAACTCGCGAAGCATCAGAAGCTATAATACGACAACATCAATTACCCCCCGAGCGAGTAGTTTTTGCTTGTCAAAATCCGCTGGCTATTGATCAAGGGGTGTTTCACAACGATGTTATTTCTGTTGCAAATGAATCTGTATTTTTAGTTCATGAGCACGCTTTTTACCAACAGGATTCAGTACTTAAAGAATTATATGAAAAAGCAACATTTCCTTTAACAATTGTTGAAATTTCTCAAGAGCAACTAAGTATTCGCGATGCAGTAAATACCTATCTATTTAATTCACAAATTATCAGTTTACCAGAGAGAAACTCTATGATGCTTCTTGCCCCCTTGGAGTGTCAAAACAATTTTCGTACTAATATCTGTATTGAGAAAATACTTGCAGATGCCAACAATCCTATTAATTCTGTTCATTTTTTCGATCTCAAACAAAGCATGCGTAATGGTGGTGGTCCCGCTTGCCTTAGATTACGCATACCTATGAATGAACACGAACTGGAAGCGATGCATCAAGGTGTATTGGTTGATGATAACTTATTCAATATCTTAGAAAAATGGGTATTAAAGCATTATCGTAGCGAATTAAATGCAACAGATTTAGCTGATCCCCACTTAATTAATGAAAGTTTCGTAGCTTTAGATGAATTAACCCACATTTTAAAACTTGGTTCAATTTATCCTTTCCAATTAGAGAAGACAAATTAAAATGTGGAAAACAATACTAGGAAGATGCATTTATACATCACCTTCCGGTTATAAAGTGTATCAAAACTTATTTTATCGCTGGTTGACCTTAGGAAGTAATGCGTTGCAAACAGTGATTAACCGCCATAGTCCTCATAAACCTGGTTTGTATTATCTACCTGCTCTAACCCTAATGGCACGTAAATATCCAGGCACAACTTGCCTTTTAGGTCTTGGTGGGGCTGGAGTTGCATTAATGCTAAACGATTCATCAGTAACAGCCATAGATAATAGCGAAGAAGTAATTGATATAGCCAAACGATTTTTTATGATAGAAAATTTAAAAAATTTAACAGTAATTCATAATAATGCTATGAATTATGTACAAAGCTGTACAGAAAGATACTCTCATTTAATTGTTGACCTCTATAATGCAAATCATTTTCCTCCTGAATGTATTAATGATGAATTCTTTGTCTCATGTAAAAATATAATCACTGAAGATGGAGTGTTAGCAATTAATTTAGCTAATACAAAAGAACAATGGCCTATTTTTCAATTAGTTAAAAAACAATTTAGTCATACACTTGTTATTCCAGTTAAAAAAAGTGCCAATATAGTTATTTTGGCATTTCCTAATAAAGGTAAGGAATTATTTATTAATAAAATAAATGAAACCAATACATTTAAACGGATTCTTTGGGTTGACTCTTGGGGATATGTTGGAGATTATAAAAAATCAATTTTTTTATGTGATAGAGAGTCCTGCTTAAGAACTTGCAACTCAGTATAAACTAAGTGGACGGCACTAGGCAGACCCAATTAAAGACCTAGCGCTTTGCTCACTCTACTTCTATCACTCCTCACAACCCTTAAGGAGAACAACATGCTTAATAGACAGATAGAACTCAAAGATCTAAATTTGTCTAAGTCAGACCTATTACAATATATTAATGAAATATATCTTCCCCACAAAGGACATATTGTTATTACAGCTACTTTACTACAAAATATTTTCAAAAATTACTTGATTCATAAAAATATCTGCGACAAGGAAATAAACGTTTTCCCCCAATATTACCACTGTTATACTTCCCTCAAAGAAGATATTCACAAAGCTATTTATGACTATAAAACAATACCCCCTGTAAAGATGAAGAAAATGATGATTATATGCGGAAGCTGTACTGCTTCTGGCAAAACAACGTATCTTAAAACACTAGGCGAAAAATTCACTACAGATGAGGAAATATTATTGGATGAATATCCAGTAAAAGACAACAATGATTCAAGGTTGCTATTTGCAAAGAACAAAAAGCTTCCTGTAGATTTTATCTTTATTTGTAGAGACACACTTTTGTGTGCAGAGCTGCGTGAAAAACGTTTATTAAATGAGCAATCATTCAAGACATATAGCACACTCTCTCCGAGAGAAGAAGCGGAAAATTTTGTTGAGAATAGCATCATCTGCACCGAATGGTTTGTTCAATATGCGAAAAAAAAACTTGAAAATGAACCTATGTGGCTACCAGAAATTTATTACAATCATCATGGGGAGCAAACACAGCCTATCAAGTTAGACAACGGGACATATACTTATTATGAAAATATGCCACTCTCTGCAGTCATAGAGCATTTAGATAAACTGAAAGTTAATAAAGAAGACTACATCAAAAAAATAATAGAACTAATTAGAAAGAGAACGTATATACCCGGGAGAATGTCGGAGACTCAGATGACTTTGTTTGCATCATCAGCCCCCGTTCAGCCTGGCAATAATGAAAATCAAATCACAAATCACACACTCATATAAGTAAATTAGTAAACGTTGACGCCATTGCGTGAACGTTTACTTTTAATGATATTTTTCTGAATCTGAGCAACTCTTGAAAAAAATTTTAAATTGCCATCAAATCTTTTTCTTTTTCCGTCAAAACTGTATCGACTTCAAGAATGTATTTATCAGTTAATTTCTGAATCACCTCAGTCGCACGACGCTCATCATCTTCTGAAATTGTTTTGTCCTTAACTAAATCCTTTAATTGATTATTTGCATCTCTTCTAATATTGCGAACGGAAACTTTCGCTTGCTCCCCTTCATTGCGAACTACTTTAATGAGCTCTTTTCTTCGCTCTTCAGTTAAGGGTGGCATAGGAACCCGAATCGCATTACCAGTTGTTGCAGGATTCAAACCCAAATCTGAGGTCAAAATTGCTTTTTCTACGGCTGATACCATAGATTTTTCCCAAGGAGTAACTAATATAGTCCGTGAGTCACTGGCTGTAATATTAGCAATTTGATTCAACGGAGTAATTGTTCCATAATAATCAACTTGCACATGATCCAAAAGACCAACGTTCGCCCTCCCTGTCCTAATCTTAGTCATATCCACACGCAAAACGTCAATGGTTTTTTTCATTCGATTTTCTGAATCTTGCTTGATCTCATTTATCATGATTAGCTCCAACTATAGTTCCTACGCGTTCTCCAGATACAATTCTTTTTAATGCATGAGGTGCATTCATATCAAAAACTTGCAAAGGCATGCCTTGATCTTGGCATAAACATATTGCTGTAGAGTCCATCACTTCCAAACCCTGAGTTAATACTTCAATATAAGTTAAATAATCATATCGTTTGGCATTAGGATTTTTAAAGGGGTCTTCAGAGTAAACACCATCGACTTTAGTTGCTTTTAAAACCACATCAGCACCTATTTCAATAGCTCTTAAGCAAGCAGCCGTATCCGTAGTAAAAAAAGGATTTCCTGTTCCAGCTGCAAAAATAACAACTTGTCCTGCTCGTAAGTGAGTTATTGCTTTTCGTCTATGGTAAGAATCAACTACTCCTAACATAGGAATAGCGGACATAATACGCGCAGGCATATCAATACGCTCCAACGCGTCTCTCATAGCTAAAGCATTCATTACCGTAGCCAGCATTCCCATATGGTCACCGGTAACACGTCCTACACCAGCTTTAAATAATGCTTTACCACGAAATAAATTACCACCGCCTAATACAAGACCGACTTCAACGCCCATTTTAATTAATTCAGCAACATCTTTGGCTAAGGTATCTAAAACCGAAGGATCAATACCAAATTGTGACTTGCCCATAAGGGCTTCGCCACTATACTTTAGTAAAATACGTTTATATTTTAGGCCTGACTCGTTTTCATTCATCATGCACGAACCTGGGCCATCACTTCTTCAACAAAATTGTCTTCTTTTTTCTCTATACCTTCACCAACCTCAAATCGAATAAAAGAAGTCACCTCTGTATTTTTTTCTTTCAAAAGTTGCCCTACTTTGACATCAGGATTTTTAACGTATGGTTGTCCCAACAGGCTCACTTCATCAATAAACTTATTGATTCGACCTTCAATCATTTTATCAATAATTTCTTGAGGTTTGCCACTTTCTTTAGCCTGAGCTGTAAAAATTTCACGTTCATTTTCAATGGCTTCAGAAGACACTTGATCGCGTCTTACTACAATTGGCTTACTTGCTGCAATATGCATTGCGATGTCTTTAGCAAGCTCTTCAGCATTGCTATTTAGAGCAGCCATAACACCAATACGTGATCCATGCAAATAACAGCCAACAATACCGTTATCAGAATGCATACGCTCCAAACGACGTAATTTGATGTTTTCACCAATTTTAGCTACTAATTCTTGTCGAGCCTGCTCTATAGAATGTCCTGATGAAAGAGTAAGAGCAGAAACTTCTGCTATAGTACTAGCTGGATTATTTAATGCAGCCTCAGCAACATTATTAGCGAATGTAGTGAAGTTTTCGTCACGGGCTACGAAATCAGTCTCACTATTAATTTCAAGCATTACCGCAGTGCGTCCATCGGCAGATTTTGCAATAATTACAATACCTTCAGCAGCAACGCGGTCTGCTTTCTTATCTGCTTTAGCCTGACCCGCTTTACGCATTTCAGTAATCGCTGCTTCAATGTCACCATTGGTGGCTATTAGAAATTTCTTACATTCCATCATGCCGGCACCAGTACGCTCACGTAGTTGCATGACTAAACTTGCACTAATTGACATTTTCATTTCTCCGTATAGCAAAAAGGGGGCTAATTAAGGTAATCACACCTGCCCCCCTATATTTCAAATTTTAATTATTTCCCAGCTTTTTCTGCATCACTAGTTTGTTCAACTACTTCCACAAATTCAGCATTTGATGAGCCTACACCTACTGTATTGCTACCTTTTGCATCTAAAATTGCATCAGCAATACAACGAACATAAATATCAACTGCTCGCATAGAATCATCATTACCAGGTATGATGTAGTCGATGTTTTTAGGTGTATTGTTAGTATCAACAACTCCAATAACAGGTATTTTTAAGCGATGGGCTTCTTCAACAGCAATATGCTCGAAACCAACATCAACAACAAACAGAGCATCAGGCAAACCACCCATGTGCTCAATACCACCTAAACCGCGCTCCAATTTTTCAAGTTCGCGCGTCAACATTAATGCTTCTTTTTTGATCATACCATTAAAAAGTCCCTTTTCTTGCATTTCTTTCAATTCTTTTAGGCGAAATATGGACTGGCGTACTGTTTTATAGTTAGTTAACATACCACCTAACCAACGGTGATCAACATAGGGCATACCACAACGTTTGGCATGTTCACGAATACTTTCTTGTGCCGCCCTTTTAGTACCAACAAATAGTATTTTTGCTTTGTTAGATGCTAATCTTCCGACATAATTTACTACATCGTTTAACATCACCATTGTTTTTTCAAGGTTGATAATATGGATTTTGTTTCGAGATCCAAATATATACTCACTCATTTCAGGATTCCAAAAACGTGTTCTGTGTCCAAAATGAGCACCTGCTTCGAGTAGTTCGCGCATACTTACATTCATTTATTTTTCTCCAGGGTTAGTCCTCCACATTTCCCATACGAAACCCTCAAGGGACCCTATCGTATGTGACGAAACGTGTGTGAATTTAAAGCGCGTTATTTATAACATATTCCCTGCAAATCATCAATTAGATTTAACTTCAAATCATTTTTTTTAGATTGTGCTAAGCTTTATTAAGTAGCCTAAATTTTGAGAGGCGTTAGAGGGAGGCTACGAAAGCAGTTAAATGATAACTAGCGTTTTATGTGCAAAATTTTATTGAACTAAAAATAAAGAATAAAAAATGTATCAATATAATCCTAATTTACATGTAAAAATCTGGTTAAGCAATAATCCAAACCTCTTCTTGAATTTGGAAAATCGAGTTCGTCTTATTGAAATGCGTGAGAAAAATCCTCTTGATAAGATTCATTTTATATTTGACTCGACATTACTTATCCATGAATCAATAAATGCTCTTTATGAATTTTGTGCAGAAAACAGTATAATCCCAATTGATGCACATACAATTAAAGAAGAACTTGAATCTGAAAGAGAGCAAAAATTATATCAATTTTACCTTTACATAGCGAAATCCAAAGAAGTTAATACCCTTAAAGCCCCCAATTCTTCATTAAAAATTAGAGCTTATATCAATGAAGTAATGACAGATAAAACCAAGTTTTTAAATTTTAACAAAATTAGCCCAACAGAATCAGATGAAGCAGTAATAAAGAGGTTGAGAAAAGATCTGCAAGCCCAACTTGGCTTGATAAAATTTGTTTTTTTTAATACAGAATATTCTTTAATAAAGTGTATTTTAGAACAAGATGATGAACAGTTTTTATCTTATTTGATGGAGAAAGAAAGGGATCTTTATCTGAAATCAATTGTCGTATGTACAACTGGACCTATAGAGGTATCCAAAGCATTATTTAATGCTTATGTAGTGGACACGACTCAATTTATGAAAGAAGTTCAGCCTTTATCTTTTAATTATTATGGATTACAAAAAGCTTTTCGTTCACAAAACTCGATCCCCTTGCATGAAAATGTATTTGGAATGCTAAAATTTCTTGGTGAAGATAATGGCAAATTAAATGATTCTTCTTGGTTGTATTCAGGAAGCAAATTACAAGCATCACGAATAAAAAAACTTGTTGTTCGTCAAGAAGAACTTGCCTTAAGTTTACCAGACTCTTTCACCACTATAAAATATGATATCGAAGAATATCTACAAAAAGCCTCAAAAAATTTTCTCAATAAAATATTTTTTAAAACCAGAAACAAAGAAAAAATCAGCACTTTTGAACTTATACTAAGCTGCTTTAATGAAGCAGAAAATACATTCGATATTAACCAATTCAAAAACGTTATACTTAGCATTGCTACGTATAAAAAAGACATCTATGCACATAAAATACTCGAAGATTTGGAGAATCTTTGCACCCATATTTCAAACACAAATATTAATAGCTTTGAAGAATATTATTAATTTTAACAAAAGAAATCTGAATATAGCTATTTATGTACTTCAATGATAAACCTAGAAAACGCCTACCTCTATAACCCATATATGGGTTAGTTTAATGAAATATTTTGTAAATCATCTGATGATGGGGCCTCATTTTTCTCATTATCAACAGCATGTGCTAAACATAACGCATTACATGCAAACTCCGCATCCATCGATTTCTTCTTAAATTTATTGATTAAACTCCCTTGACTAAAAAATAATGCTTCTTCTTCCTTCCAGGGAAGCTCATTTAACACATAATTTAACACGATCACATTACCATTTTTATGTGCGTACTCATAAGCAGGAATTCCTTTTTTATCTTTTTCTTTAGGATCAGCTTTATTTTTAATTAAATTAGATACAATTTCTAGAGAAGAAAAGCCACAGGCATAATGAATAGGTTTAACACCTTGCTTATTGATTTTATTAATTAGTTTATCTTTTACTTCTTCTGAGGAAAGATCTAATAAATTACTTACCATTATTTTGTTATCAAAAGAACACGCCTCGTGAAGAATATTATTGCCAGTATCCTGGGTGTAATTAACCCAAGGATGGTCACTATTCTCCAATATTTCCTTTAATTCTTTAATTTCGGGATCTGTTTTATCCTCTTTTGATAGTATTTTTTTAAATTCATCGAAGCTCGATATTGACATACCTCACCCTAATATTTCAAAATAGTT
>JACPOX010000165.1 GCA_016191305.1 Legionella longbeachae
AACCATACTTAAAATTATTATTACTAAAATTTTGAATTTCTTTTATAAAATCTGTTTTTTGATTAACCTTTAAAAAGTTCATCACGTTTGCTTCTATCTCATTACTAGCATATATAAAACTGCCTAGACTACCCACTATGTGCAAAGGTAAATTATAGTCTTTTTTAAGTATGGCCTCTGATATCACTTCCATATAGAAACGATAGATGTTGGTGATCGTCTTGATAAGTTTTTTTCTTTTTTTATCTTTCTTTATTGGATTGGGATCTTTCAAAACAATTTCATTTTTTTTATCTAGGATATCTAGTAAATTTCTTGTAATGACTTTATGATTTTTTTTATTATCATGCCATATCTTACTGCCTGACGTATCTTCCAACGTAGATGTCTTCTTTAATTCCTTCTCATATTGTTCATCACATAATTCGAATTTCTCTAATATTCCTTCAACTTTTGTTCCTTTTTTGTTAAAAAAATGATATCTCACATATTTTTTATAGGAATTATTATCATTTACAACATTTTCTTCCAGAAAGATATTTGTTATCGCATTCTCTGTTAAAATATTATCATTTTCCCCCTCAAGAAATATAAAACGATAATCGTCATATTTTTTTACTATTAATTGATAGCCGTCGATATTTTTCAAGGAGACTAATAATTCTTGTTTTAAATTCCATGAGAGTTTTTCTAATTTAGACAGGTTTGCATTATCTTTTTTACATGGTATTTTATCTTCATTGATAATTTGCTGCGTTATTTTATCAATTGTAACGTCCTTAGTATTCATCAACTCGACTATATTATCAATTTGTATGTCCATACCGATTATCGTCTTCACGATATCATCAATTTTCGTCTCTTTTAATATTTCAAACTCGTATTTCATAGCTTGAGAAACAAATTCTTTTGCCGCTTTTGTTATCTCACTCGATTTTATATTTTTTGATAAATCACCAAGAGAATGTAAATAGTCTAATGATGACGGTGCTGTAATTTCAGATGAAAATATTTCATTTGCCATCATTTGGTTTTTATTTTCGATATATAGTGTTTTATTCTTGTGTTTTATTTTGGAACTTTTCATGGTTTTATTCTACTCTATTAGTTTGCATCTCGTTGACCAAAAATTTTTGACCAGCTTGTTTTGCCTAAAAAATGAACTATTAGTTTAGCAAAGAGAGCTTAAGAGAACCTTATCCTCTATTAAGAGGATTCATATTTTGGTGTTCCTACTGACTCTTCCTATTTTCGAATAAAATGTAATAAGTCTGTTGAAGCATCTATTTGTAACATTAAAAACGCTCAGCCATTCTTGCATAAGAAGTATTAAAGCTTGATCGAAATCACTAGAAATAATGTTGCTAATAATGAGAGTACGTGTAGTATATTCTAAGTTTTCGCTTCATTCGGGATTTAAAATGTGGGTTGAGCCCCCTTGGTGGGCCAAGGGCCCTTAACTTAACGTCAGTTCTGGATAAGAAGCACTTTATATCTAAGTTCCATCTCCATCTGTTCGCCCGAGGAGTCGCATTAGCGACGTCTCGAAGAGCGAACAGATCCAGGTAATGCAAAGTTCCTTATCCAGAACTCGCGTTACCTTAATGGCAGTGCGAATAAGCAGAGGTAAGTACAGGAATAATGAAATGTTAGTCGATAACAACGAACGGCACCAAGCAACTAATCCTTCTTTATCTTTTATCGTCCAAGCTCCGGCAGGATCAGGAAAAACAGAAATTCTAACCCAACGTTATCTGCGCTTGTTAAGCACAGTAACAGCCCCGGAACAAATTATCGCCCTTACTTTCACCCGCAAAGCCGCTAGTGAAATGCGAGAACGCATTTTGCATGCTTTACAACAGGCTGCAAATAAGGCAAATGCAAATAGTCCTCATCAACAATTGACTCTCGATTTCGCTCGCGAAGCATTACAACAGGATACACATTATCAATGGAATTTATTACAACAGCCAACTCGATTAAAAATCATTACCATCGATTCTTTATGCCAAAGTATTAATCAGGCTATTCCTTTACTAGAAAAACAAATCGCCTATTCACAGATTACGGACAAAGCAGACAGCCATTATCTAAATGCGGGACGTAAATGCATTCAGTTTGCATTAGTAACTCCTGAATATCAAAATGCTATAAAAACTTTATTACTGCATGTAGATAATCGTCAGGATCGATTGCTTGATCTATTTAGAGTCCTACTATCTCAAAGAGATCAATGGCTCGGGCCCCTATTTCAAGCACGTGCACAAGAAAAATCAAATTTTGAGAATGCTTTACGCATTATCGAACAACATGAATTAAACCGTTTCAAAAAAATTCTGCCTATGCATTTAGCCGATGAACTCATCTTATGTGTTCGTAACTTGGCACTCATAGAAAACAATCCAAGCTCTCCACGTTATATACTGAAAGATTGGTGTGATTTCCAACAAAGCAATCAAGAAATTGCCAGGGCTTTAAGCAAACTATTACTCACCGGTGATGCAAGTTTTCGCAAAAGTTTTGATCATCATGTGGGTCTACTGAGTACATCATGTACCGCCGATGAATATAAAAAACTTAAAAATAGCAGTAAGGATTTACTCACTAAACTCAGCGAATATCCTGATTTCCTAGAGGCATTAATTCAGGTAAGTAATTTACCAACCCCACAATATGATCCTGAACAGTGGGAAGTACTTCAAGCCTTGTTTTTGTTGCTTCCGCTTCTTGTAGGACATTTGCATATCTTGTTTAGCGAACAAAATGAGGTTGATTTTACCGCTATCTCTCAGCAAGCATTAACTGCATTGGGTGATGCGGAAAATCCTACCGACTTAGCTTTGTATTTAGATAACAGCCTTCATCATATTTTGGTTGATGAATTTCAGGATACTTCGATCACACAATTTGAATTATTAACTAAACTTGTTACGGGCTGGCAAAATGGCGATGGAAAAACCCTTTTTATTGTTGGTGATCCGATGCAGTCCATTTACCGTTTCAGACAAGCCGAAGTAGGATTATTTTTTCGCGCAAAAAAACAAGGGATAGGCCCTGTCACTCTGAAACCTCTGGAGTTAAGTTGTAATTTTCGATCCACCCAAACCATTGTTTCATGGGTAAATAATCAGTTTATTAACATCTTTCCTAAACAGATTGATATAGAGTCTGGAGCCGTTTCATTTCATCCTAGTGT